>NZ_JBEYER010000034.1:0-64263 GCF_040634005.1 Micromonospora sp. NPDC007271 | reverse complement strand
GGAAGCCCGGCAGCTGCTCTACCACTACCCGGCGGCTCGCCGGGAGCTCCGCATCGGGCGGCCCGATCTACCGCGCGCCTACGACGACGGCGGTCTGATCGACATCAACGCCGTACCCGAGCAGGTGATCTCCGGACTCCCCGGGCTGAGCCAGGAGCAGGCTCGCCGGGTCGTGACCGACCGGTGGTTGCGGGGGCCGTTCGGTTCAGTGGAGGAACTCTCCGTCCGTTGCCTGCTTCCGCCCAGCTCGGCCGAGGTGCTCCGCGATCTGCTGGTCTTCCTCCCGCCGCCGTCGGAGTGAATCGGGCTCGGGTTCCGGGAGTGTTCGGCCGGTCGGCGGGTGCTGGTAGAAATGCCGGATGAGCCAGGATCGGGCGGCGGTACGAGAGCAGGCCGAGGCGGTGCTGCGGCGGCTGGCGGGTGAGCACGCCCGGCTCCGCGAGGACCAGTGGCGGGCCATCGAGGCGCTGGTGGTGGACCGGCGGCGGGTGCTCTGCGTGCAGCGCACCGGCTGGGGCAAGTCGGCCGTCTACTTCGTGGCCACCGCGCTGCTCCGCCAAGCCGGCGCCGCCGGGCCCGCCGCCGATGTGGGAGGCGAGGCAGCCGGTCCGACCGTGATCGTCTCGCCGCTGCTGGCGTTGATGCGCAACCAGGTCGAGTCGGCCGCCCGTGCCGGCATTCGGGCCCGGACCATCAACTCGGCCAACCTCGACGAGTGGGACGAGATCACCGCCGAGATCCAGGCCGGGGCGGTGGACGTGCTGCTGATCAGCCCGGAACGCCTCAACAATCCGGACTTCCGCGACGGGGTGCTGCCGAAGCTGGCCGCCACCACCGGGCTGCTGGTGGTGGACGAGGCCCACTGCGTCTCCGACTGGGGGCACGACTTCCGGCCGGACTACCGCCGGCTGCGTACGTTCCTCGCCGAGCTGCCCGAGCGGACCCCGGTGCTCGCCACCACCGCCACCGCCAACGCCCGGGTCACCCAGGACGTCGCCGAGCAACTCGGTGACGCACTGGTGCTGCGCGGGACCCTCGACCGGGAGTCGCTGCGGCTGGGCGTACTCGATCTGCCGAGCCCGGCCCACCGGCTGGCCTGGCTCGCCGACCACCTGGACCGGCTGCCCGGCTCCGGGATCATCTACACGCTGACCGTCGCGGCGGCCGGCGAGACCGCGGAGTTCCTGCGGGCGCGGGGCTGGCAGGTGGCCGCGTACACCGGGCAGGCCGAGGACGCCGACCGCCGCGCCGCCGAGCAGGACCTGCTCGACAACAAGATCAAGGCGCTCGTCGCCACCAGCGCCCTCGGCATGGGCTTCGACAAGCCCGACCTCGGCTTCGTGGTGCACCTGGGCGCGCCGCCCTCGCCGATCGCCTACTACCAGCAGGTCGGCCGGGCCGGCCGGGCCGTCGAGCACGCCGAGGTGCTGCTGCTGCCCGGCGTCGAGGACGCGGCGATCTGGCGGTACTTCGCCTCGCTCGCCTTCCCGCCCGAGGAACAGGTCCGGGCGGTGCTCGCCGCCCTGCACACCGACCGGCCGATCTCCACCCAGGCCCTCGAACCGCTCGTCGACCTGCGCCGGGCCCGGCTGGAGCTGATGCTCAAGGTGCTCGACGTGGACGGCGCGGTGCGCCGGGTACGCGGCGGCTGGCTCGCCACCGGCGAGCCATGGGTCTACGACGAGGCCCGGTTGCGCCGCGTCGCCCAGGCGCGCACCGCCGAGCAGCAGGCCATGCGCGAGTACGCGAGCACGTCCGGCTGCCGGATGCGCTACCTGCGCGAGTGCCTGGACGACGCCGGGTCGGCGGACTGTGGCCGCTGCGACAACTGCGCCGAGCCGCTGTTCACCGCCGAGGTCTCCGCCGCCGCGCTCACTGCCGCGCAGACCTTCCTCGGCCGCCCCGGGGTGGAGCTCGCGCCCAAGAAGCTCTGGCCGACCGGCCTGGAGGCGGTGGGCGTACCCCTCAAGGGGCGCATCCCGCCGGCCGAGCAGGCGCTGCCCGGGCGGGCTGTGGGGCGCCTGTCCGACCTGGGCTGGGGCGGGCGGCTGCGCGGCCTGGTCGGCCCGGACGCGGCGGACGCCCCGATCCCGGACGACGTCGCGGCGGCGGTGGTCGAGGTGCTGAAGGCGTGGGCGCACGGTGACGACCCGTGGCCGCGCCGCCCCGTGGGCGTGGTCGCGGTCGCCTCCCGCACCCGGCCGGCGCTGGTCGGCTCGCTCGCCGAGCGGATCGCCACCGTGGGCCGCCTGCCGCTGCTCGGCCGGGTCGTCCAGGCCGGACCAGCCGGGGCCGCCGGGCCGCGCGGCAACAGCGCCCAACGGGTACGCGCGCTGCACGAGGCATTCGCCGTACCGGACGAGCTGGCCGCCGCCCTCGCCGGGCTGGACGGTCCGGTGCTGCTCGTCGACGACCTGGTCGACTCGGGCTGGACCCTGACGATGGTGGCCCGGCTGCTGCGCCGCGCCGGCGCCCCGGACGTGCTCCCGTTGGCCCTCGCCGTCGCCGGGTGAACCGTCGGTCCCGGCCGGGGGAAAGTTCCCGGGCGGGCCGGAGTGCGAGCGCCGCCACCGTCATCGGCCGTCGGCGCGCCGACACCACCGTCGGCGGTACGGTGGGCTCATGACCGAGCAGCGACCCGTCACCCAGACGTACGCCGTCACCGGGATGACCTGCGAGCACTGCGTACGGGCGGTCACCGAGGAGCTGTCCGCCCTGCCCGGCGTCGACGAGGTCCGGGTCGACCTGGCCGCCGGGACGGCCACGGTCACCAGCACCGAGCCGCTGCCGGTCGAAGCCGTCCGGGCCGCCGTCGACGAGGCGGGCTACGAGCTGGTCGCCGGCGTTGCCTGAGTCGCCGGCCACCAGCGTGTCGCCGACCGCCGATCCCGATCCGGCGGCCGTGGTCGCGGCCGACCCGCAAGCACCGGCCGACCCGCAAGGATCGGCCGACGTGCCGGGGGCCGGCGCCGGTGCCGCGCGCCGGGAGCCGACCGGGGTGGACCGGAACACCCTCCGGCTCGCCCTGGTGGTGGGCGGGCTGGTGCTCGCCGTGCTGCTCGGCTTCGGCCTCGGCCGGCTGAACCCGCCGCCGACCACCGTGCCCGGCACCGTCCCGGAGACCGCGACGCACACCCACCCGCCGGGCACCGGCGCCCACTCCCACGACGGGTCCACCAGCATGCCAGCCGGCGGGGCGGACGCCGCCGGCCTGTCGATCAGCGCGGGCGGTTACACGATCGCCCCGTCGGCCGTGGAGTTTCCGGCCGGCCGGGCCGGCACGCTGCGGTTCCAGATCCGGGACGAGCAGCGCCGGCCGGTCACCCGCTTCGCCGTCGTGCACGAGAAGCCGATGCACCTCATCGTGGTGCGCCGCGACCTCACCGGCTACCAGCACCTGCACCCGACGATGGCGGCCGACGGCACCTGGTCGGTGCCGCTCACCCTGCCCGAGGGCGGGGTCTGGCGGGCGTACGCCGACTTCACCGCGGTCGCCGACGACGGCCGGCAGACCGCCGTCACGCTCGGCGTCGACCTGGCCGTGCCCGGCGGGTACGCGCCCCGACCGTTGCCGGCGCCGGCCACCTCGACCCCGGTCGACGGGTTCACGGTCGGCTACGAGGGCACGCCGAAGGCGGGCGAGACGCTGCCGGTGCGCTTCACGATCCGCGCCGGTGGTGACGCCCCCGCGGCGCTGGAGCCCTACCTCGGCGCGTACGGCCACCTGGTCGCGCTGCGCGAGGGGGACCTCGGCTACCTGCACGTACACCCCGGGCCGCAGGCCGAGCCGGGCAGCGTGACGTTCTGGATGACCCCGCCGGGCCCCGGGCGCTACCGGATGTTCCTGGACTTCCAGGTGGCCGGGGTGGTGCGTACCGCCGAGTTCACCGTGACGGTGGCCTGAACCTGCACCTGCGTCGGTCGGTGACCCAGCCGTCAGCCGGCCCGGCGGATCGGCCGGCGGGCCAGGTAGCGGAGCAGGTCCCGGATGTGGTGCTTCTCCTCGGCGGGGACGCTCGGATCGGCGAGCCGCTCCAGGATCACCCGGACGTCCGCCTCCACCGGGGTGTCCTCGGCGCGGCGGCGGGGGAGCAGGCCGGTGTCGGGCAGGCCGAGCGCGCGGAAGGCGGCCGCCACCGGCAGGTCGAGCGCGGCACAGAAGCCGCGCACCTTGGCCAGCTCGGGGTAGTCCTGCCAGTCGCCGGCCAGCCAGCGGAACACCGTGGACCGGCCCACGCCGGTGTGCGCGGCCAGGTCGGTCACCGTCCAGCCGCGCTCCTCGCGGGCGTCGTCGATGGCGCGCCGCACGAAGCGCGCGAAGGCCATCTGCGGCGAAACCTCTGCCGAACCCATCCGCCTGGGGCTGTTCCTCTCCGCTGGAGCACCGGACGGTGCGCCTAAGAGGGTAGTACGGCACCCGGCGGAAACAACTGACTGATTGGCCGGAAGGCCGGTGGGCGGAACACCTCTCCTGGCGGCCGGTGGCGACCGCCGGCCCGCGGGCCGACGGGTCGACGGGATCCGGCAGACCCGAGCGCCGTCGTCAGGCCGACGGCTCGGACAGCAACGCCGCCAGCCGGGGCGTGACGCCCCACTGGTCGACCAGCGCCCGGTACTCCGCCCGCTGGCCCTCCGCGGGCGCGTTCCCCGTCCACCGGGCCCGGATGAGCAGATTGCGCGGGGTGTGCCGGGAGTCGACGAACTCCACCACCTCGGCGCGGTACCCGTGCAGCCGGAGCAGGCCGGCGCGCAGCGCGTCGGTCAGCACGTCCGCGAACCGCTCGCGCAGGATGCCCTGCCGGGTGAGCAGCCCGTACGGTTCCGGGGCCGGCCGGCTGCGCAGCTGGGCCGCCACGTCGTGGTGGCAGCAGGGCGCGGCGAGCAGCCAGCGGGCCTCCCACCGGACCGCCCTGGCCAGCGCCTCGTCGGTGGCCGTGTCGCAGGCGTGCAGCGCCAGCACCAGGTCGGGAGCCGGCTCGACCACCGCGTCGGCGATGGTGCCGGCGACGAACCGGACCCGGCCGGCCCAGCCCAGCCGCTCGGCCAGCTCGGTGTTGCGCCGGCGCTGGTCCTCGCGGACATCCACCCCGACCAGTTCCACCTCCAGGCCGCGCTGGGCCAGGTACCGGTACGCGGCGAAGGTCAGGTACGCGTTGCCGCAGCCCAGGTCGACCACCCGCAGCGGCCCGGTCAGGTCGTCGGGCAGGGTGGCCGCCAGCGCGCGCAGGAACGCGTCCACCTGGCGGCGCTTCGCCGCCGAGCCGCCGATCTGCGCGAAGATCGGGTCACCGGGGTCGAGCAGGTAGTCCTTGGCCCGGTCGTGGCCGCCCGCCTCGGGTGCCGGGCGGCTGGCCGCCGCCCGGTGCACCTGCGCCTCGCCCGACTTGGTCACCCGCAGCTGGAGCGTCGTGTCGGCGGTCTCCACGTGCCAGTTGCCGAACGGCTCGGCGAGCAGCGCGTCGACCGCCGCGTCGGCCGCCGTGCCCGGTGCCACGTTCCGGGTGTACAGCCGGGCACCGTCGGAGGTGGAGATCTGCAGCCGGGGGCCGGCCTTGAGGGTGACCGGGCGCAGCTCGGCGCGAACCACCGAGGGGCGCTGGCCGCGCCGCCGGCCGGCGGCGACCGCCCGGGTCAGGGCGGGGTCGAGCAGCAGCGCCCGTACCTCGGTGAGGGCGGCGTCGAGCGGTTCCGGCATGACCTCATCTTCCTCGCGTCGGCTGCATCGGGCGGGTGCGCGGTGGTGCGGTGTCAGCGGGCCCGGGACACTCCCGGGTGCGGGGATCACGACAAGCGACGGCCCTCGGACCGGTCCCGGTCCGAGGGCCGTCGCCCGTCGCTGTCAGTCGGCGGTCGCCTCGGCCGGCGTACCCGCGCCCGAACCACCGCCACCGCGGCGGCGCCGGCGGCGGCGCGGCCTGGGTGCCGCCGCGCCCTCGGCGGCGGCCGGCTCGGCACCGACCTCGGCGGAGATCACCGCGGTCGGCTCGCCGGCGACCACCTCGCCGGCCCGGCGGCGTCGCCGGCGGCGCGGGCTGCGGGTGCCCTCCTCGGCGGTCGCCTCGGTGGTGTCGCCCTCGGGCGTCGCGCCAGCCTCGCCGCCGCGGCCCGGGCTGCGCTCCCGGCCCCGCCGCGTGCCCCGCTCGCCGCGCCGCGAGCGGCCCCCGCCCAGGTCCTCCTCGACCTCCGCCGACAGCCCGGCGCGGGTGCGCTCGGCGGTCGGCAGGGTGCCGGTGACCTCGCGGGAGATGTCCAGGTCGGTGTAGAGGTGTGCGGAGGTGTGGTACGTCTCCGGCGGCTCGGGCATGTCGAGCCCGAGGGTCTTGTCGATGATCCGCCAGCGCGGCATGTCGTCCCAGTCGACGAAGGTCACCGCGACCCCGGTCGCCCCGGCCCGGCCGGTACGACCGATCCGGTGGGTGTAGGTGTCCTGGTCCTCGGGGCAGTCGTAGTTGATGACGTGGGTGACGCCGGTGACGTCGATGCCCCGAGCGGCCACGTCGGTGGCGACCAGCGTGTCGATCTTGCCGGCGCGGAACGCCCGCAGCGCCCGCTCCCGGGCGCCCTGGCCCAGGTCGCCGTGCACGGCGGCCACCGCGAAGCCGCGGAAGTCCAGGTCCTCGGCGACCCGGTCGGCGGCCCGCTTGGTGCGGGTGAAGATCATGGTCAGGCCTCGGCCCTCGGCCTGGAGGATGCGGGCGACGATCTCGACCTTGTTCATCGAGTGGGTGCGGTAGGCCAGTTGCTGGGTCTGCGGCGACGGGCCGGTCTCGGCGGTGTGCCCGGCGTGGATCGTCACCGGCCGGCGCAGGAAGCGGCGGGACAGGGCGACGATCGGGTCCGGCATGGTGGCCGAGAAGAGCATGGTCTGCCGGTCCTCCGGCAGCATCGCCAGGATCTTCTCGACGTCGTCGAGGAAGCCCAGGTCGAGCATCCGGTCGGCCTCGTCGAGCACCAGTGCGTGCACCCGGTCGAGCCGCAGGTGCTTCTGCTTGGCCAGGTCAAGCAGCCGGCCCGGGGTGCCGACCAGGATCTCGACGCCCTTGCGCAGCGCCTCGATCTGGGGCTCGTAGGCCACGCCGCCGTAGATCGGCAGCACCCGGACTCCCCGGGTGCGGCCGGCGGCGTCGAGGTCCCTGGCGACCTGGATGCCCAGCTCGCGGGTGGGTACGACGACCAGCGCCTGCGGCACGCCGTCGCTGCCCTCGGACGGGGCGAACACCCGCTCCAGCAGCGGGATGCCGAAGCCGAGGGTCTTGCCGGTGCCGGTCGGCGCCTGGCCGATCAGGTCGACGCCGCGCAGCGCGATCGGCAGCGCGTACTCCTGGATGGCGAACGCGCGGGTGATGCCGGCGGCGGCCAGCGCCTCGACGGTCTCCTGGCGGGCGCCGAGCTCGGCGAAAGTGGGAGCTTCCGGACGAACCGGAGCGGTGGGGGCCAGTTCCTGGCCTTGAATCTGCTCGCTCATATGGATTTGGGGGTGCCCTCTCGTGGTGCGCCCCTCATCTCCTCAGGGCGCGATCGGTATGGCGCGGGCCACACGGTCGGGGGCGGTACGCCGAGCCGGACCGGGCCGCACGCGCGCGCCGGGGAACGATGATCAACTCGGCTGATGCTCCGGTGTTGATCGGGTCGGTGCCCACGGCAACTGTTCCATACTAGCTGAACCGCCCCCGGGTCGTCGTGATTCCGCTGCTGGATTGCCATCCAGGGCTATTCCGTGTGATCCAGGCCATAGATCAGCAGGGCGGCCGGGGGGCCGGAGATCGCCGCTGTGCCGGCCAGCAGTCGATCCTCGACGCCCGGTACGCGGAGCCTGCCGCCGCCGCGCTGCGGGCGGCCATCGAGGCCGACCCTCGGGTGGCCACGGCTCTCGACGTGGGGCCCGGCGGCTCGTCGGGGAGGCGCTCGGCCGGGGCGGGCGGGTCGTGGCGGCCGGCTGGGGGCGCGCTCATCGTGCTGGTCGCGCGCGGGACGGGGTGGACGTGCCGGGGCTGGTCCGGCGGCTCACCGGCGCACACACCGCCCGGATGACCGCCGGGCTGAACAAGCGGATGACCGCCGGGCTGAACAAAGCTGACACCGGCCGCCGTGGCGTCGACCACGGCGGCCCGGTGGAAGTCAGCGAACGGTGAACCCGACCGCGCGGGGTGCGGCCTCCGCGATCTCGACGTACGCGACCTTGGTCACCGGTACGACGACGCGCCGGCCCTTCTCGTCGGTCAGGGACAGGGTCCCCTCGCCCTTGGCGATGGCATCGGTCACGATCCGCTCGACCTCGGCCGGCGACTGCCCGCTCTCCAGGACCAGCTCACGCGGCGCGTACTGCACGCCGATCTTGACCTCCACTGTGCCTCCTCAACTGGGGCGAAAGTGCCACCGTGAGAAGGCTATCCGATCTGCGGGGTCGATGTTCAGGCTGACTCGCCTTGCAACGGGAAGCTGGCGATGCCCCGCCAGGACAGGGCGGCGACGAGCGCCTCGGCCTCCGCCTTGGGCACCTGCCGGCCGCCGGCCAGCCAGAACTGGGCGGCCGTCTCGGCCGCGCCGACCAGGCCGGAGGCGAGCAGTTCGGCGTGGGGCCGGCTCACCCCGGTGTCCGAGATGATGGTGTCGGTGATCGCGGCGATGCAGCCCTGCTCGACCCGCTCCACCCGCTGCCGCACGGCCGGGTCGTTGCGCAGGTCTGACTCGAAGACCAGCCGGAACGCCTCGCTCTCGTGGTCGACGAAGTCGAAGTACGCGCGCACCGACGCGCTGACCCGCTCCTTGTTGTCGCTGGTGCCGCTCATCGCGTCGTGCACCTTCGCCACGATGGCGTCGCAGTGCGTGTCCAGCAGCGCCAGGTAGAGCTCCATCTTGCCGGGGAAGTGCTGGTAGAGCACGGGCTTGGAGACTCCCGCCCGCTCGGCGATGTCGTCCATCGCGGCGGCGTGGTAGCCCTGGGCGACGAACACCTCCTGGGCGGCCGCGAGCAGTTGCTTACGCCGTGCTGAGCGGGGCATGCGGGTGGGCCGGCCAGCGGTCTGTGCACCGTTCCCCACAGCGGTCATGGGAACCTCCGAGTTTGATCGTACGAGCCGGCACTTATCACCCGAACCGGTCCGGGTTTGTGAACCCGTCGCGGAATTGGCCCGCCGCTGTAACTTATCGCCACTGCCACCACACGGTAGCCTCAGCGGGGGCGACCAAGGAGCGCACGGTGAGTGAATCAGGGCAACCCGGAGCCCCCACCCCGGGAGACCACGGCGACGGGACGGGTCGGCAGGACGACCTGGCCCGGACCGGCAGCGGGTGGGCGCCCCCGGCGGCCGGCTGGGCCCGGAGTGCGGAAGGCCCCGGCGTCTGGCCCCGCCCCGAGACGACCACCGGCTGGGCCTCCTCGTCGCCGCGGCACGGCGATCTGCCCGCCCCGCTGCCCGGGCTGCCCGCCGAGGAGCCGCCGGGCCGGGTCAACGGCCGGCACGTCAACGGCGTGCCGCATGCCGGGGAGGAGCCGCCCGGGCCCAGTCCGGCCCCGGTGAGTGCCCCACCACTGGACGAGCCGCGCCGCGAGACCGACGGCGGCCGGCTGGTCGTACCGGCCCAGCGGCCGGCTCCGACGATGGAGCAGCCCCCCGCCGAGGCGGAGGCCGGGCCGGGCCGGCACGCGTCGGACGACCCGCCGGCCGGCCGCCGCTGGGCGGAGGGCGCCGCCCCGTCGTCCGCGCCACCGGCCCTCCAGGTGCCGCCGGTCGGCGCCGCCGCCTCCGGATTCGAGGTGCCGCCCGGCTTCCACGCCCCGACCGCCGAGCGGGCCGCCGCCGAGCCACCGCCGTCGCTGTCGCACGGCTGGGGCGACCGGGTGCCGGCGGAGCCGCCGGCCGAACCGCCGTCGCTCTCCCAGGGATGGGCCGATCGAGCGCCGACGGAGCCCCCCGCGCAGCCGCCATCGCTCTCCCAGGGTTGGGGCGACCGATCCATGTCACCGCCACCGCCCGGGCCGGTCGCCGAGCGGGAGGCGGGCCCGCCAGCGGAGCGCGGCGGGCCGGCCGAGGAGCCGCGCGCCGCGTCGGCCGAGGAGCGGCGCGCCGGCCCGGCGGGCGAGCGCGGGCCGGCGCCGGCCGAGGAGCCGGACAGCGGCCCGAGCTGGAACCGCCCGAGCTGGGGCGGTGGCTGGGCACCCCGGTGGGCCCAGGAGGACGAGTCCGTCGGCCGCCGCGCCGGCGAGGAGGAGCCGGCGGGACGGCGGGCGCGCGAGGACGAGCCGGCCGGACGCCGCAGCCGGGCGGAGCGTGCCGCCGAATGGGCGCCGGAGCCGGCGCGGTCGTACGAGTCGCCCCGGGCCGAGGCCCAGCCGGCGTACGAGCCGGCGACGCGGGAGACCCCGGAACGCCCCTCCTGGGCCGGGCCGCCCGTGCCGGTGACCCCGTTCAGCGACTCGCCGACCAGCGCCCCACCCGTCCCCCGCGAGGCATCCGCCGGCCAGCCGGCAGGGTATGAACCGGTGTCCGCCGGTGGTTGGCCCGCCGGGTACGACCGGGCGTCCGCCGGCGGCCAGCCCGTCGGGCAGGACGCGGCGTCCGCTGACGGCCGGCCCGCCCGATATGACCCGGCGTCTTCCGGGTACGACCCGGCGATGGGCGTCCGGCCGGGCGAGGACCGCGACGGCGGGCCGTCCCGGCCGCGGGCCCAGGCCGCCGAGACGCCCGGCCCACCGCCGGCCCCTCCCGGTCCCGCCGCCACCGGCGGAGCGACCGGCTTCGACCGCGCCTCCGGGTCCGACCCGACGAGTCCACCTCCCTACGCGGCCCGCCGGGCTGCCCCCGAGCCGCCGCCGGCCGAGCCGGTCGCCGACACCCGGCCCGCGGAGCCCGCGCCGGCGGTGCTGCCGCAGCGCGTCCCCGCCGAGCCGGACGTGCCCGTGGTGCCGGAGCCGCCGGCCGTGGAAAGTCCCGCCGAGACCCCGGAACTCGCCCGGATCGCCACGCACCTGCGCCGCGACGACGAGCCGGCGCCGCTGCGCGAGCGGCCCGAGGGCTTCGACGTCAACGCCATTCTCGACGCCGTCCGCGAGGTGCCCGGGGTGCGGGACGCCGCCCTGCGCCGTACCCCGGCCGGGGCGCACAGCCTGCGGCTCGACCTCGCCGACGGCGCCGACCCGGCCGAGGTGAGCCGGGTGGTGGCCCGGCTGCTCCAGGAGCGGATGGGGCTGGCCGCCGCCCCGCAGAACCTGCCCGGCACCCCGGCGGTTCCGCCGCCCCCGGTCCGTCGCCGGTCGGCACAGCGCACGGCGGAGGATCGGTCCGGCCCCGCCCGGTCCGCCCCGGCCCGGTCCGCCCCGGCCCGGGTCGCCGAGAACCGGGCCGCCGAGAACCGGGCCGCCGAGAACCGGGCCGGCGAGGGCCGCTTCGGCACGCCCGAGACGCGGACCGGCCGGGTCGCCGAGGCGCCCGAGGGGGCGGAGCCGGCCGGCGAGCCGCCGCGCCGCCGCCGGCAGGCCGCGATCCATCGGGGCCGGGCGGCCGTGGAGGAGTCGTCCCTCGCCGCCGCCCCGGCTGCCGGTACGGCCACCGGCAGCCCGGCCACCGTCGGCACCTCGTACTCCGGCGGGCAGATGACCACGACGGAGACCGCGCCCTCGCGACCGCTGGACACCGGCGGCGCGCTGGGGCCCCGGGTGGTGATCGACCACGTGCTGGTGAGCACCTTCGGGCTCGACGCCACCGTGGAGGTACGCCTGATCGCCGGGGACCGGACGGCGGAGGGCCACTCCACCGGGCCGGCGGTCGACGGGTACGTGTTGCGGCTCTGCGCGGTGGCCGCCGCGGCGGCGGTGGACGAGCTGCTCGGCCGGACGGCCCCGACCGGGGAGCGGGGGCGGTGCTTCGTCGAGCACACCGCCGTGGTGCCGTTCGGCAACTGTGAGGTGGCGATCGTGGTGGTGCTGCTGGTGTGCGACGGCTGGGTCGAGCAGCTGGCCGGCTCGGCCCTGGTCGCCGGCGATCCCCGGCAGGCGGTGGTCCGGGCGACCCTGGCCGCGGTGAACCGCCGGCTGGAGGCGCTGCTCGCCTGAGCCGAGGCCGGTGTCGGTCGGCCGTGGCGCGGGAACACTGGAGTCCATGAAGCGCGCCGCACTCTGGCCGGAACACGCCCTGCCCACGCACCATCTCCCACCGCCCTGGCCCGGCCGGGAGGTACGCCTCGACGGCACGGTGACGTACGTGCGGGACACCCCCGCCACCGCGCCCGGTGCCGAGCCGGCGCTCTACGTGCACGGCCTCGGCGGCTCCTCGCAGAACTGGACGGACCTGGCCGGCCTGCTCGCCGATCGGCTGGACGGCCAGGCGATCGACCTGCCCGGCTTCGGCCGCAGCGAGCCGGGCCGGCGGTACACCGTCCCCGCCTTCGCCGACCGGGTGGTCCGCTTCATCGAGCACAGCGACCGGGGCCCGGTGCACCTGTTCGGCAACTCGCTCGGCGGGGCGATCTCGGTACGCGTGGCGGCGCTGCGGCCGGACCTGGTGCGGACGCTGACCCTGGTCTCGCCGGCGCTGCCGTTCCTGGACTTCCGCCGCTCGTTGCAGGGGCGGATGCTGCCCCTGCTGGCGATCCCGCGAGGGGAGCGGCTGGCCGCCCGGCGGCTGGCGCAGCTCGCTCCGGAGGTGATGGCCCAGCAGGTGATGGAGGCGTGCATCGCCGACCTGAGCCGGATCAGCGAGCAGCGTCGACGGGAGGCGATCGAGGAGATCCGGGTCCGCTACGAGGCCGCCCACTACGCCGCCGCGTACGTCCGGACCTTCCGCGGGCTGGTCTCCAGCTTCCTCCGGTCGTACCTGCCGGGCTCGGGTTCACTGTGGCGGCTGGCGGCGACCGTGCCCGCGCCCACGCTGGTGGTGGGGGGACGGCAGGACCGGCTGGTCGACGTCCGGGTGGCGCCGCAGGCCGCCCGGGTGATCCCGGACAGCCGTCTGCTGATGCTGGACGTGGGTCACGTGGCCCAGCTGGAGGTGCCGCGTACGGTGGCGCGGGCGGTGCTGGCACTGCTCGCCGAGGCGCGCGAGGGCGGATCGACGGGCCCGCCGGAGAGCGCGCTCGCCGGGATGGAGGAGAGCGAGTTCGGCCGCGACATGGCAGGCTGAGCCGGATGCCTGTCTCCGTCCACGCGCCCCGGGAGGCGAGCCGGCCCGCCTCCGCCCCGACCCGTCGTCCGCCCGGCCCCCGCTGGCGTCCGCTGATCGTGGTGTCCGCGTTCCTGCTCGCCGGCGGGATCGCCGTCCCGGTGGTGGTGCAGCGACCGTCGGCCCTCGCCGAGGTGCTGGCCGACGACGACACCGTGACCCAGCCGCCGCCGAGCGCCCCGCCGCCGCCGCCGAGCGCTCCGCCGGCGTCGTCCGCCGCGGCGAGCCCGTCGTCGCCGCCGAGCCCCGACCCGCCCGCGCCGGTGTTGAGCCTGCCCGGCCCGGTGCCGGCCCACGGTCGGGGCAGCTTCGGGTACGACGACCGGCGGGGCGAGCTGCTCGGTGAGGCGGGGGTGCTGCGCCGCTTCCGGGTGGCGGTGGAGGAAGGCTCCGGTGAGGACGTCCACGAATTCGGCGACGCCGTGCAGCGGGCGCTGGCCGGGCCGGGGAGCTGGGTGGACAGCGGGCAGTTGCGGTTGCAGCGGGTCGCTTCCGGCGACCGGTACGACTTCACCGTCTACCTGGCCACCCGGGACACCGCCGGCCGGTTGTGTCTGGGCGGCGGGATCGACATCCGCATTGGCGGGATCCCGTACACGTCCTGCCGGGTGCCGGGCAAGGTGGTGATCAACCTGGACCGGTGGCGAACCTCGGTGCCGCACCTGGTCGCGGCGAGGCTGCCGCTGGACACGTACCGGCTCTACGTGATCAACCACGAGGTCGGTCACCAGCTCGGGCACCACCACGAGGGCTGCCCCGGGCGGGGGAAGCCGGCGCCGGTGATGCAGCAGCAGACCCTCTTCCTCGACGGCTGCCGGCCGAACCCGTGGCCGTACCTCGACGGGCGGAGGTACACCGGCCCCTCGAAGTGAAAGACCTGATCGTGGCGATGAGAAGTATTTCGCGGAAGAAGCGGTAAAAGCGGCTAATCGCCCGAATTGCATGGCACGCTGGTGGCATGACGTCGTCGTCCCCTTCCGACCCGCCTGTCGGTCCCGGTCGCCCGCCGGCCCGGGCAGGTCGGCCGGTGCGGCTCGACTTCGACCGCCCGCCGGCCCACCCGGGCCCCGCCCCGCCGGTCCGCCCCGGGCTGCGCCAGATGCGCCGCCGTCGCCGGCGTACCGTCCTGCTCCTGGTCGGCCTGCTGGCGGCGGTCGGCGCCGGGCTCGGCCTGGCCGACCTGGTCCACCGGCCCGCCGCTCCGCCGCCGGTGGCGGCCGGCGACCCGCTGGCGCACGGCGTCGGCGCCGGTGCCCACGCTCAGCCCAGCGGATACCCGACCGAGGGCTCCGGGCGCTTCGCCACCGCCGACAGCCGCTCGCCGGTACGCGGGTACGGCGGACCGCTGCACCGCTATCGGATCGAGGTCGAGCGGGACAGCGGGCAGGACGCGGACGAGTTCGCCGCCACGGTGGACGCGGTGCTCGGCGACCCGCGGAGCTGGATCGCCTCCGGTGAGCTGCGGGTACAGCGGGTGACCGAGGCGGCCGCCGCCGACTTCACCATCTACCTGGCCACGCCCGCCACCTCCGAGCGGATGTGCGCCGACGGGGGCCTGACCACCCAGCGGTACACCTCCTGCCGGCTGCCCGGCAAGGTGATCATCAACCTGGCGCGCTGGATGGACGCGGTACCGGACTACGGCGCCCCGCTGGACGTCTACCGGATGTACGTGATCAACCACGAGGTCGGGCACGAGTTCGGCGAGCTGCACCAGGCCTGCCCGGGCCCGGGCGAGCCCGCCCCGGTGATGCAGCAGCAGACGTACGGGTTGGACGGCTGCGTCGCGAACGCCTGGCCGTACCTGGACGGAGTCCGCTACGAGGGGCGGCCCACGGAGGGGGTTTGAGTTATTCCCGCTCCCGCATGCCGGGTTGGGTGGCCCTCATCATGGCCGATCGACGTCGGCGCGAGTGACAATGGCCCGGTCCCACCGCCGATCCCGGGGAGTCCACCGTGTCGTTGCCCCCGCTCGTCGAGCCCGCCGCCGAGCTGACCGTAGACGAGATCCGTCGCTACTCGCGCCACCTGATCATCCCGGACGTCGGGGTGGAGGGGCAGAAGCGGCTGAAGAACGCCCGGGTGCTCTGCGTCGGCGCCGGCGGTCTCGGCTCGCCGGCCCTGCTCTACCTCGCCGCCGCCGGCGTCGGCACCCTCGGCATCATCGACTTCGACACCGTCGACGAGTCCAACCTCCAGCGCCAGGTCATCCACGGCGTCTCCGACGTGGGCCGGCCCAAGGCCGAGTCGGCCGCCGCGTCGATCCGTGAGATCAACCCGCTGGTCCAGGTGCAGATCCACAACACCGCGCTGGACCGGGACAACGTCCGGGAGATCTTCTCCCAGTACGACCTGATCGTCGACGGCACCGACAACTTCGCCACCCGCTACCTGGTCAACGACGCGGCGGTGCTGCTCGGCAAGCCGTACGTCTGGGGCTCGATCTACCGGTTCGACGGCCAGGCGTCGGTGTTCTGGGCCGAGCACGGCCCCTGCTACCGCTGCCTCTACCCGGAGCCGCCGCCGCCCGGCATGGTGCCGTCGTGCGCCGAGGGTGGCGTGCTGGGCGTGCTCTGCGCGTCCGTCGGGTCGATCCAGGTCACCGAGGCGATCAAGCTGCTCACCGGCATCGGCGAGCCGCTGGTCGGCCGGCTGATGGTCTACGACGCCCTGGAGATGAGCTACCGCAAGATCAAGGTCCGCAAGGACCCGAACTGCGTGCTCTGCGGCGAGAACCCCACGGTCACCGACCTGCTGGAGGACTACGAGGACTTCTGCGGCGCGGTCTCCGTGGAGGCGCAGGAGGCGGTGGTCGACTCGACCATCACCGCCCTGGAGCTCAAGGAGTGGCAGGACGCCGGCAAGGACCTCTTCCTGGTCGACGTCCGGGAGCCCGCCGAGTACGAGATCGTCCGGATCCCCGGCGCGACGCTCATCCCCAAGGGCGAGATCATCTCCGGCGAGGCGCTCGCCAGGTTCCCGCAGGACCGGCAGATCGTGCTGCACTGCAAGTCCGGGGTCCGCTCCGCCGAGGCGCTCGCCGCGCTGAAGGCGGCCGGTTTCTCCGACGCCGTGCACGTCCAGGGCGGCGTGCTCTCCTGGATCAAGCAGATCGACCCGTCGCTGCCGGCGTACTGAGTCGTCGACCGAAGGGCCCTCCCGGGTGCCGGGAGGGCCCTTCCCGTACCCGCCGGTGGGCCGGTTCACCCCTGGCCGAGCTACCGAGGCAGAACGGCGTTCCTGCAGGTAGCGTCTCTGTCGTGGTCGATCTGGACGCCGCTATCGGCTTCGTCGTGGCGCACGGGGACGCGGTGGACCGCGCCCGTCTCTCCCGGCTGCGTACCGGTGCCCCGGTGCCGGCCGACCTGCTCGACGCGGCCGAGGCCGGGCAGGCACCCGGCGGCGGCTGGCCCGCTGTGCTCGACGGCGAGGTCGCCTCGGTCGACGCGACCTGCTACCGCCTGGCCGAGCTGGACGACCTCGGCGGGCTGAGCCGGCCGGCGGCCCGGCACGCGCTGGACTGGCTGGCCGCCCGGCAACTTCCCGACGGCGGCTGGGACGAGGACCCGTCGCTGGCCGGGTTCGCCCCCGAGTGGGCCACGCCGGGCGACCCGGAGGCCCGCCTCTACCTGACCGCCAACGCCGGGTTCTGGCTGACCGTGGCCGGGCTGGACGCCCGCGCCGCCGGGCCGCTCGACCACCGGGTCGGCGGCGCGTACGCCGGGGTGGTGCAGGCGGCGGCGCAGGCGCTCGCCGCGCAGCTCGCCCCGGACGGGAGCTGGCCGTCGTTCCTGCCCGCCGGCTGGCTGGCCGCGGCCGTGCTGCACCGCCAGCAGATGTACTACGAGTCGGCGCGGATCCAGGCGGTGCTGGCCGACCGGATCCCCGGGATGTCCCCGGCCGACGTGGCCTGGCTGGCCGCCACGCTGCGCCGGGTCGAGGTGGGCGAGGAGCAGTGGCTGCTGGTCTCGGCACGCCGGCGGCTCGCCGAGACCCAGCGCAGCGACGGCGGCTGGGACAGCGACGACGGCCACCAGTTCGATGTGCACACCACGCTGCGGGCGATCCGCGCCTGCCTCACCGCCGAGCCGGCGGCCACGCCGGTCGGGCCCCCGCGCGTGCCGCAGCAGCCGAGGGCCCGGGTCCTGCCCCCGCCCCCGGCCATGCCGCCGGGGCCCGCGCCGCCGGAGCCCGCGCCGCCGGTTCCTGCGCCGCCCGTGCCCGCGCCGCCGGTTCCTGCGCCGCCCGTGCCCGCGCCGCCCGTGCCGGTCGAGGGAGGCGGTGACGGCGGGCGGGATGCCCCGGTGGTGATGTTCAGTGAGGCCGATCAGGGTCGCGAAGACTCTTGAGCCTGATGACTGTGAGGCATATTTATGACTCACAGTCATCACAGCGAAAATCGGCTGGCCGGCCGGACGCGACACGCCGGTTCGCGCCCCGCGCGGCTATCGCAGGTGGCCGTCCCCGGTGACCACGTACTTGGTGCTGGTCAGCTCGGGCAGCCCCATCGGGCCGCGGGCGTGCAGCTTCTGAGTGGAGATGCCGATCTCCGCGCCGAAGCCGAACTCGCCGCCGTCGGTGAACCGGGTGGAGGCGTTCACCATCACCGCCGCCGCGTCCACCCGGGCCACGAACTCCCGGGCCGCCGACTGGGAGTCGGTGACGATCGCCTCGGTGTGGCCGGTGCCGTACCGCCGGATGTGCGCGACCGCCGCGTCGAGCGAGTCGACCACGGCAAGCGAGATGTCGGCCGACAGGTACTCGGTGGCGAAGTCCTCGTCGGTGGCCGGGACGACCGCCGCCGAGTACGCGGCCACCCGGGCATCGCCGTGCACGGTGACCCCGGCGTCGGCGAAGGCGGCCAGCACCGCGGGCAGGAAGGCGTCCGCGACGTCCCGGTGGACCAGCAGGGACTCGGCGGTGTTGCAGGTGGAGAGGCGCTGGGTCTTGGCGTTCAGGCTGATCGCGACGGCCTTCGCCACGTCGGCGGCGGCGTCCACGTAGACATGACAGTTGCCCACCCCGGTCTCGATCACCGGCACGGTCGACTCCTCGACCACCGTCCGGATCAGCGACGCGCCGCCGCGCGGGATCAGCACGTCGACCAGGCCCCGGGCGCGCATCAGCTCCTTGACGGAGTCGCGCGAGGTGGCGTCGAGGAGTTGCACCGCGTCCGCCGGCAGGCCGGACCCGGCGACCGCGTCGCGGAGCACGGCGACCAGCGCCGCGTTGGAGTGCGCGGCCGAGGAGGAGCCGCGCAGCAGGGCGGCGTTGCCGGACTTCAGGCAGATCCCGGCCGCGTCGACGGTCACGTTCGGTCGGGCCTCGTAGATGATGCCGACCACCCCGAACGGCACCCGGACCTGGCGCAGCTCCAGCCCGTTGGGCAGGGTCGAGCCGCGTACCACCTCGCCGACCGGGTCGGGCAGCGCGGCCATCTGGCGCAGCGCGTCGGCGATGCCGGCCACCCGGCCGGCGTCGAGGGCCAGCCGGTCCAGCACGGCCGGGGACAGCCCGGCCTCGCGCCCCGCCGCCAGGTCCGTCTCGTTCGCGGTCAGGATCTCCGGGGTACGCGCCACCAGCGCATCCGCCATCGCGTGCAGCGCGGCGTCCTTGACCGTACGCTTCGCGACGGCCAGCGCCTCCGCCGCCTTCCGCGCCCGCCTGGCCTGCTCGACGACGCTCATTCCGCACTCCTTGAGGTGTTAGGAGGGGCCCCCTGTACAACAGAATGCGTTAACAGGGGGCCCCTGCTTACAGCAGTACGAGGTCGTCGCGGTGGACGACCTCACGTTCGTAGGCCGGGCCCAGGGCCGCGGCGAGTTCCGCGGTGGAGCGGCCGAGCAGCCCGGGCAGCTCCACCGCGTCGTAGTTGACCAACCCCCGGGCGACCGGCGCGCCCGCCGTGTCCACCAGGTCGACCGGGTCGCCGGCGGTGAACGCGCCGTCGACGGCGGTGATCCCGGCCGGGAGCAGCGACTTGCGCCGGTCCACCACGGCCTGCACCGCGCCGGGGTCGAGGTGCAGCCGACCCCGGGGTGCGGTGGCGTGTGCCAGCCAGAACAGCCGGGCGGCCGGGCGCCGGCTGCTCGGGTGGAAGAAGGTGCCGACCGTTTCCCCGCTCACCGCCGGAGCGGCCAGTGACGCGGCGGTGAGCACCACCGGGATGCCGAAGCCGGTGGCGATCCGGGCCGCCTCGACCTTGGTGACCATGCCCCCGGTGCCCACCCCGGCCCGGCCCGCGCCGCCGATGTCCACGCCGGCCAGGTCGCCCTCGCCGTGGACCTCGGTGATCCGGGTGCTGCCCGGCCGGGTCGGGTTGCCGGTCCAGAGCGCGTCCACGTCCGACAACAGCACCAGCAGGTCGGCGTCGACCAGCGCGGCGACCAGCGCGGCCAGCCGGTCGTTGTCACCGAACCGGATCTCCTGGGTGGCCACCGTGTCGTTCTCGTTGACGATAGGCACCGCCCGCAGGTCGAGCAGCTTGCGCAGGGTCCGGTACGCGTTGCGGTAGTGCGCCCGCCGGGTCACGTCGTCGACGGTGAGCAGCACCTGCCCGACGGTCAGCCCGTGCCGGGCGAAGCTGGCCGCGTACCGGCCGATGAGCAGGCCCTGCCCGACGCTGGCGGCGGCCTGCTGGGTGGCCAGGTCGCGGGGGCGCCGGGCCAGCCCGAGCGGGGCGAGGCCGGCGGCGATCGCGCCGGAGGAGACCAGCACCACCTCGCGCCCGTCGGCGGCCAGCGCGCCGAGCGTGTCGACCAGCGCGTCGACCCGGCCGTCGTCCAGGCCGCCCGCCGCCGTGGTCAGCGAGGACGATCCGATCTTGACGACGATCCGGCGGGCCGAGGTGACTGCTTCACGCACCCGACCATTCTGCGCGCCCGGGGCCGCCGGACCTCCGCGCGTTCCCATATCGTGGCCGGTCATGACGCCTGAGGAGTACGTCGAGGCGGTGCTCGACCTGGTCGAGCGGATCCCGCCGGGGCGGGTGATGTCGTACGGGGCGGTGGCCGACGCGCTCGCCGAGCGCTCGGGGCGGGCCTCGGCCCGGCTGGTCGGTTCGATCATGGCCCGGTACGGCGGTGCGGTGCCGTGGCACCGGGTGGTGAACTCGGCCGGGCGGCTGCCACCCGGGCACGAGGTGGAGGCGCGAGCCCGGCTGCGGTCCGAGGGCTGCCCGCTGCGCCCGTCCGGGGTGAACATGGCGGCGGCGGCCTGGTCGCCGGAGGAGGGGGTGTGACCGGGAGCGGCTGCTGGCGGAGTTCGCCGGGCTGCCGCAAGGCCTGACCTGGTGAGCCGGCCACATGCCGAGGGCCCGGATCCGTGGCGGTTCCGGGCCCTCGACGGTGGGGATTAGCCCGCCTCGACCGCCGTCACGGTGAACGAGGCGGTGTTGTCCGCCGGGTCGGCGTCGGCCACCACGTCACCGTCCCAGTTCGTGGAGAGCTCGAAGGTGACGCGGCCCAGGTCGCCCGGGACGGTCTCCGGCTCGGCGCGGAGCAGCACGTCGAAGTTGCGCTGCTCGCCGGCCATGAAGCGCCCGCCCGGCACCGGGAAGTTGGTGAAGAAGCTCGGCAGGTCCTGCGGGTCGGTGCCCCAGACCTGCACGCCCGCCGGCAGCGTCGCGTCGACGAAGAGGAGGTCGTGCGCGGTGTCGCCGGCCCAGGCCACGGTCACCGGCAGGCGACCCTGGTAGCTGCCGTCCGCCTGGCGTACCAGGGTGGCGGCCCCCGCCGTGCTGATCGACGCCCGGGCCTGGCTGTCCTGGACGTACGGCACGGGGTTGCGCAGCGAGCCCGTGGTGGAGCGGAAGAGGGCGGTGAAGTCCTCCGTGTCAGCGATCTCCTGGCTACCGTTGCCGGCGTTGACCGAAACCTGGCCCCCCGGCGCGACCATCGCCACGTTCCGCGGCGTGGTGAGCGCCTCGAAGGCGACCGAGAACGACCGCCGCTGGCCCGGCTTCAGGTTGGGCCCCGGCACCATGCAGTCGACGACCCGCCGATTGTCCCGCAGTCCCTGGTAGCCGCAGGCGCTCTCCGGTGACAGGTTGCCGATCGAGCCACCGACCGGCTCGACGATCGTGACGCTGAAGTAGGTCTCGGTCCGGCCGCGGTTGGTCACCGTGATCGGCAGGTTGCCCTGGTAGCCGCGCGCGGTCGGCTCGAGCACCAGCTGGCCCACCGAGACGTCGGCGGCCGGGCTGCCGCTGGCGGGCGCGGCCGCCGCGGGTGCGGCGGATGCCAGCAGCGCCATGGCCGGGCCGAGCAGGACGGCCGCCAGCCGGTGTCCGGTACGTGTGGTCATGTTGCATGTCCTCCCGTGATCCCCGTTCCCGCGACGGTCGTTCGTCGCGGTGTTCGCCGGTAGCACGTCCCGACCCGGTGATGGGTTGCGGCCCGGGATGTCAGGAACTCGACCTGCGGAGGGCTTGACAAGGGGTGCCTCCCATCCGTACACAACGGGCGGCCCGCCGCGAAGCGGGCCGCCCGAAGTGGAGTCAGCGATAGCGGTAGCGGTCCTCGTTGTTCTCCCGCGACGGATCCGACAGTGGGAAGGCCTCGGTGCCGATCGGATCGACCTCGGCGATGCCGGTGCCACTGCTGGTGTTCGAGTTGCGCAGCCCGAACCGGAAGGTGCGCGTCGCGCCCGGGCCGAGCGGGCCGAAGCGGCAGATGATGGGACCCTTCGGCGGCGGGCCGCCCTGACAGGCTGCCCAGTCACCGCCGTCCGCCGTGGTGCCAACCTGCATCCGCAGGTGCACCTCGACCAGGCTGGCCGGGACCTGGCTCAGGTTCCGGACGATCACCACGGCCGTGCCGGTTCGCGTACCGTCGGCACCCTTCGGGCCCCAGGTGATGTCGTCGGCGGTGATGGCGAGATCGACCACGTGCGGGTTCGGGCCGAAGGAGGTGGGCCCCTCGACCTGGCGGAACCGGCCCCCGGACCAGGCGTACGTCCGCCACTGCCGCTGCGGCATCCACCCCGGCGTGCCGCAGCACGCTTGGCCGTCGGCCACCCGGACCCGGATCCTCCCGTCGGCCCGCACCGAGAACTCGGTGATGTCCGGCAGTTCGTCGAACGTGCCGACGATCTGGCCCATCGGCCGGATCCGGCCGCCGACGTCCCGGTCGAAGGCGACCACCTGCTTCACCTGCGCCTCGCCGTTCCGGCAGCTGACCAGGGCGACGGTTTCGGCCCCGCCGTCCCCGTCCAGGTCGCCGTAGTCCGGATCGCCCAGCAGCACCGGTACGGAGTCCCCGATGACCCCCGGCCCCGGATCGAGCCGCACCTTGGCCGTCGTGCAGGTCTTCGGGACGTACCACGGCCAGTCCGGCAGGTCGAGACGGGCGGCGAGCAACTGGGTCCGGCTGATCCGGCCGCTCGGCGTGGCCGGGGTCGGGTCGGCCGTGCTCGGCGTCGGCGAGGCAGTGGTCGGCGTCGATGACGGAAGGGTCTGCGACGGCGTCGGCTCGATGCTCTGGGCCGGCGCGGGTGGCCGGCCGGTACGCCGCTGCAGGGCGGCGTTGGCGCCCACCGGGATCGCGACGGCGAGCACCACGGCCGCCGCGGTGACCACCGCGGTACGCCGGCGACGCTGCCGGATCGTTTCTCGTACGGCGGCCGGACCGGCCGGCCGCACCGCCGGCGAGTACGCCGCGCGAAACGCAGCGAACTCGCTGGTGACCAGGATGTCGTCGCGCTCAGTCATGGTTGTTCACCTCGTTCGTGGTGGCCAGTTCGGCGGCCAGGGCCGCCCGGCCCCGGTGCAGCCAGGACTTGACCGTGCCCTCCGGCACTCCCTCCTGCTGGGCGATCTGGGTGACGGAGAGATCCGCCAGGTAGTGCAGCACCACCGCGCGGCGCTGGCTGGTCGGCAACTGCGCCAGGGCGGCCATCAGCGCCACCCGGTCCGGGCCCGGCCCCGGCACGTGTTCCTCACGCTGGCGCCGCAGCCAGGAATGGGCGGTCCGCAACTGCCGCCAGCGGCTCGTGGCGAGGTTCCAGGCGACGTGACGGACCCAGGCCACCGGATCGTCGTACCGGGACACCCGCGACCAGCGGGCGAACGCCCGGCAGAACGCCTCCTGGACCAGGTCCTGTGCCTGCGACAGGTCCCCGCAGTACGCGGCGAGCTGGAGCGTCAGCGACCGGAAGTGCGCGTGGTAGAACCCGTCGAAGTCGATCCCGTCAGGCGGTTCCGGCGGCTCCGCCGTCCCCTCCGGTGGCGGTACACGGAGTCGCGGCTCCCTCGTCATCATCAATTGATCCTCCCCGTGTATCGGCACGTCGTGCGGCCCACGCCGGTCACACGTATCGATGACAGCATCGGTTGCGCCGGTGGCCGCCTCCGGCGCTGTGGTTGACTGTCATGTCGGGGACACACGAGGGAGGCCCGAGGTGCAGTTGCCGGCGGTGCTCGGCGAGCCGATCCGGTTCGTGCTGAACTGGGGCCGTCGCTACTCGCTCTGGGTGTTCAACTTCGGGCTGGCCTGCTGCGCCATCGAGTTCATCGCCACCAGCATGGGTCGGCACGACTTCATGCGGCTCGGGGTGATCCCGTTCGCCCACGGCCCCCGGCAGGCCGACCTCATGGTGGTCTCGGGCACGGTCACCGACAAGATGGCACCGGCGATCAAGCGGCTCTACGACCAGATGCCCGAGCCGAAGTACGTCATCTCCTTCGGCGCCTGCTCCAACTGCGGCGGCCCGTACTGGGACTCGTACTCGGTGACCAAGGGCGTCGACCAGCTGATCCCGGTCGACGTCTACGTGCCCGGCTGCCCGCCGCGGCCGGAGGCGCTGCTGCACGGCATCCTTCGCCTCCAGGAGAAGATCGCCGCCGAGGAGTCGGGGCTCGGTGGCGTGCCCCGCCCCGACCGGCTCGCCCCACCTGTCGACCCGCGGCCCGCGGAGAGCACGCCGCGCCCGGTGGAGTCCCTCACCGCGCCACCGGTACGCCCGCCGGCCGGCTGAGTCACCGCCGACGGGCGGTCGCCGGCCTGGCGTGCCCGGCCGGCCTCACCGCTCGAAGTCCAGCACCACCTTGATGTCCTGCGCCGTCGAGGTGTAGGCCTCGGCGTACGACGAGACCGGCACCCGGCGGGTGATGAGCGAGTTCAACCAGGAATGGTCGGCCCGGGCCAGCGCCTCGGCGGCCTGCTCCCAGTGCCGCCGGTTGGCGTTCACCGAGCCGAACACCACGTTGTTCTCCAGCACCAGTTCGCGGTTGAGCGCGCCCGCGTCGAAGTCGATGGTCCGGCCGCCGCTGGACACCCCGGTCAGGCAGACGATGCCGGTCGGCGCGGCCTTGTACATGGTGTCCAGCACCACGGCCGGCGCGCCGGTGCACTCCACCACCACGTCCGGCGCGAAGTCCAGCTCGCTCACCCTCGAGGTGTGGTACGTCGCGCCGAGCGCCCGGACCAGTTCCGGTTTCGGCCCGGTGGTGGCCCGGTCCAGCACGTGCACGGACAGCTCGCGTTGGCTGGCCAGCAGCGCGGCCAGCAGGCCGATCGGGCCGGCCCCGGTCACCAGCACGCTCTGCGGCTTCCACCTGGCCCGGGAGCCGATCCGTTCGATGTGGTCCCACGCCTTGGCCACCACGCTGGTCGGCTCGAGCAGCATCCCGACCGGGGCGAGCGCCGGGTCCAGGCCGACGGCGAACTTCGGCTGCACCCGCCAGCGGTCCCGGGCGAAGCCGGGCAACGCCTTGATGCCGTGCTCGGTGTACCCGCCGTTGCGGCACATGTCCCACTCGTCGACCGCGCAGTTCGGGCAGGGCACCGGATCCGGATGCCGGACGATGCCGGCCACCAGGTCGCCGGGTTGCAGGGTGCCGGTGGGGTCCTCCAGCACCCGGCCCAGCGACTCGTGCCCGAGCACGAGCTGTTCCTGGCCGGGCGGCGCCTCGCCGTAGGCGCCGGAGACAATCTCGTGGTCGGTCCCGCAGATCCCCACCGCGAGCGCCTCCACCAGGATCGCGCCCTCCTCCGCGGCCGGCTCGGGCCAGTCCTCGATCAGCCGTAGCGAGTCGGGGACCCCGGGAGTCACAGTCACAGCGCGCACGCTGCTCATCTTTCCCCGCCGGCCGGTCGTCCGCGCGGTAAAGCGACGGATCCCGGGTTCGGAGCGCGGGCGGCCCGACGCGGGTGGGGGCCGGCCGCCATAGGATCAGCGGCATGACTCCGGACGAGATCGGCCAGCGGTTGCTCGCGCTGCTCGCGCCCGTGGAGGCCACCGCGTCGGTGTCCGGCGGTCAGCGGCACGCCCGCGCCACGGTCGACGTACCCGCGACGGGCTGGCGGGACGCGGTGCGCGCGGCCCGCGACGACGCCGAGCTGCGCTGCGACTTCTTCGACTGGCTGTCGGCGGTCGACGAGCTGGCCGAGGGCTTCGACGTGGTGGCCCACCTCTGGTCGACGCGGCACCGGCACGGGGTGCTGCTGCGCACCCGGGTGCCCCGCGAGGCGCCGGTCGTGGCGTCCGTGGTCGACCTCTTCCCCGGCGCGGCGTGGCACGAGCGGGAGACGCACGAGATGTTCGGCGTCGCCTTCGACGGGCACGGCGAGCTGCGCCCGCTGCTGCTGCCGCCCGAGTTCGAGGGGCACCCGCTGCGCAAGGAGTTCGTGCTCGCGTCCCGGGTGGCCAAGCCCTGGCCGGGCGCGAAGGAGCCGGGCGAGTCCGAGGCCGGCGGCGGCCGCCGGCCGATGCGGCCGCCGGGCGTACCGGCGCCGGGGGAGTGGGGGACGACGCCCACGCCCGCCGGCGCGGCCGGAGCGGGCGAGGGCCCCCGCGGGGGTACGCCGGCCCGCCCGGCCCGGGAACGCCCCGCGCGCCCCGCCCCGGCCGCGCGCCCGCCCCGGCCGCTGCCCGGCGAGCGGCCGACCGGCCCGCCCCGGCAGGAGCCCGCCGCCCAACCCGGGCCCGAGGAGGAGAGCGGTTGATGCCCGACTGGTTGGAGCTGGTCCTGCGGGTGGTGGGCGTGCTGGTCGCGTTCCTCGTCCTGCCGTTGGTCGTCGGGCAGACCGAGCACAAGGTCATGGCGCACATGCAGGGGCGGCTCGGCCCGATGTACGCGGGCGGCTTCCACGGCTGGGCGCAGCTGGTCGCCGACGGGCTCAAGTTCGTGCAGAAGGAGGACGTCACCCCGCGGGACGCCGACCGGCCGGTGTTCCGGCTGGCGCCCGTGGTGGCGCTGGTGCCCTACCTGCTCGCCCTGCTGGTGATCCCGCTCGGCCCGGGCGACCTGGTCGGGCAGCCGCTGGACATCGGCCTGTTCTTCGTGCTGGCCGTGGTCGGCATCGGGGTGCTGGCGGTGCTGATGTCGGCCTGGGCCTCGGCCAACAAGTACAGCCTGCTGGGCGGGCTGCGCGGCGCCGCCCAGCTGCTCGGCTACGAGCTGCCGCTGGTGCTGGCCGCCGCGTCGGTGGCGATGGCGGCCGGGACGCTCAGCCTGCCCGGGATCGTCGAGGCGTGGCGGCCGTGGTGGCTGCTCTGGCAGGCGCCCGCGATGTTGATCTTCTTCGTCGCCGGGTTGGCCGAGATCCGCCGGCCCCCGTTCGACATGCCGGTGGCCGACTCCGAGCTGGTCTTCGGCTACCTGACCGAGTACACCGGCCTGCGGTTCGCGTTCTTCCTGCTCGCCGAGTACGTCGGCATCGTGGTGATCGCCGCGCTCACCACCGTGCTCTTCCTCGGCGGCTGGCACGGCCCGTTCGCGGACGCCCAGCTCGGCTGGCTCTGGACGCTGCTCAAGGTCTTCGCCGTCGCGTTCGTGATCATCTGGCTCCGGGTGAGCTACCCGCGCCTGCGCGAGGACCAGCTCCAGCGCCTCTGCTGGCTGGTGCTGGTCCCGCTGGCCCTCGCTCAGCTCGTCCTGACGGCCGCCGTCCGCCTTGCGCTGTAAGGAAGGGCCCCTTCTTAACGCCTTCGGTAGAGAAGGGAACCCTTCTTGACATTCAGCCGATGCGCAGCGGCGTGTGGGTGGGGGCGACGCGCTCGGCGGGTGGCGGGGGTGGGGGCGGGGTGCCGTCGCCGAAGGGGCGGCCGCCCAGAGCCTCCCGGCCGTGCGGGGTGAGCCAGTTCGACAGGTCGGGGCCGAGCGGCACCACACCCGTCGGGTTGATGTCCCGGTGCACCTCGTAGTAGTGCCGCTTGATCTGGTCGAAGTCGACCGTGTCACCGAAGCCGGGGGTCTGGAACAGATCCCGGGCGTACGCCCAGAGCACCGGCATCTCGGTGAGCTTCTCCCGGTTGCACTTGAAGTGCCCGTGATAGACCGGGTCGAAGCGGACCAGGGTGGTGAACAGCCGCACGTCCGCCTCGGTGATCGTGTCGCCGACCAGGTAGCGCTGCCCGGCCAGCCGCTCGCTGAGCCAGTCCAGCCGGTCGAAGAGCCGGCGGTACGCCTTCTCGTACGCCTCCTGGCTGCCGGCGAAGCCGCACCGGTAGACGCCGTTGTTGACGTCCTTGAACACCAGGGCGTTGACCTCGTCGATCTCGTCCCGCAGCCGCTCCGGGTACAGCTCCGGCGCCCCCTCGCGGTGGTACGCCGTCCACTCCGTGGACAGGTCCAGGCCCATCTGCGCGTAGTCGTTGGTGACCACCTGGCCGGTCGGCACGTCCACGATCGCCGGCACGGTGATGCCCCGGTCGTACCCGGGGAAACGCTTGAAGTACGCGTCGGCCAGCCGCTCGATGCCGAGCACCGGGTCCCGCCCGCCCGGGTCGAGATCGAACGTCCAGCTGCGTTTGTCGTGGGTCGGGCCGGCCACCGCCATCGAGATGGCGTCCTCCAGCCCGAGCAGCCGGCGGGCGATGATCAGCCGGCTCGCCCATGGGCAGGCCCGGCTCACCGCGAGTCGGTACCGGCCGGGCTCCACCGGCCAGCCGTCCCGCCCGTCCGCGGTGATCCGGGTGGCGATGTAGCGCTGGTCCCGGGTGAACTCGCCGCCCGGCTCGACGTACTTCCCGCCGGTACGCTCCAGGATCTCGTCGCTGCTCTCGGTCATTGCGCCACCTCGCTCACGGTGCCTCCGGTCGCTCTCGTCCTGTCCCAATCATGGTCCCTGCGGGTCGATGCGGCAGGCCCCCACCGGAGGCGGGGCTAGGCTGCCGCGGTGACTGATGTGGAGGCCGCGGCCCGACGTTTCATCGCCGACGTGTGGAACGCGACCCGTGAGGAGACCGCGTACGAGCTGATCGCCGAGGACTGTCCTGGGCTGGGCGGGACCGGTCCGGCGGCGACCCTGGCCTGGCACCGGGACCGGCGGGCGGCCTTCCCGGACCTGCGCTACAAGATTGTGGACGTGGTGGCCGCGGGGGACCGGGTGGCCGTGCACTGGCGGGCCGCCGGCACCCAGGCCGGGCGGTTCGGCCCGGTGCCGCCGACCGGCCGGGTGGTCAGCTACTCCGGGGCCACCTTCCTGCGGTTCGACGACAGCGGCCGGATCGTGGACGTGTGGAGCGTCAACGAGCTGTTCCAGGTCCTCCAGCAACTCGGCGTCGAGATGATCCCGCCGGTCACCGGCGGTGGGGCGTGACCCGGCCGGCCGACAGGTCTACCGGGAAGGGGTCTTCCGGCGCGTCGTTCTCCCCGGTGCCACCGGACCGCCGCGAACAGCCGGGTGGTGGTCGCGCGCGTCGGGGGCACAGGGCAGGATGGGCGGCATGAGCGAGCGCAGCGAGGCGACGGCGTGAGCGAGCGCGGCGAGCGAGGCGGGATGCCCGGCGGGGGGCTGGTGAAGGGGCTGGCGGTCACGCTGAAGACGATGACCCGCCGTTCGACCACTCAGCAGTACCCGGACGTGGCCCCCGAGCTGCCACCCCGTTCGCGCGGAGTGATCGCGCTGCTGGCGGAGAACTGCACGGTCTGCATGCTCTGCGCCCGGGAGTGCCCGGACTGGTGCATCTACATCGACTCGCACAAGGAAGAGGTGGTGGTGCCGGGCGCCGCCCGCCCCCGCCAGCGTAACGTGCTCGACCGCTTCGACATCGACTTCTCGCTCTGCATGTACTGCGGCATCTGCGTCGAGGTCTGCCCGTTCGACGCACTCTACTGGTCGCCGGAGTTCGAGTACGCCGAGTACGACATCAAGGACCTGCTGCACGACAAGGACCACCTCGGCGAGTGGATGGTCACCGTCCCGCCGCCGCCGGCCCACGACCCGCAGGGCGACCCGTCCAAGGAGGAGACCACCGCCGCCCGCAAGGCCGCGACCGCCACCGCGCGTCCGGCCCCGTCCCGGGTACGCCCCGAGCCCGGCACCGAGCAGGGCGGAGGCACATCCTCGTGACCGGCGCGGACGTGCTGCTGCTCGCCCTCGGCGCGGTGGCGGTGGGTGCCGGCGCGCTGGTGGTGGGCACCCGGCACCTGGTCCGGGCCGGCCTCTGGCTGGTCGTCTGCCTGGGGGCGCTGGCCGGCGACTACCTGGTGCTCACCGCGGAGCTGGTGGCCTGGGTGCAGGTGCTGATCTACGTCGGCGCGGTGGTGGTGCTGCTGCTGTTCGCGGTGATGCTGACCCGGGCCCCGATCGGCGCGTCGGACGACCTCGACCGGCCCGGCTGGCCGGCCGCGCTGATCGGCGGCGGGAGCGGGTTGGGGCTGGCGGTGCTGCTGGTCGACGCGTTCCGCTGGTCGCGGGTCGAGCTGCCCGCGGCGGGCACCGCCGACCGCCTGGGCGAGCAGGTCTTCCGCTCCTGGGTGCTGCCGTTCGAGGTGCTGTCGGTGCTGCTCCTGGCCGCGCTGGTCGGCGCGATCGTGCTCTCCCGCACCGACATCGGCCGGCCTGCCGCCCCGGCGGCCGGCCCGCCCGCCGGTCGGGACCGCCCGCCGGGCGGGCCATCGCCGGACGCCGCACCCGGCCCGGGCCGACCCGGGCCGACCGTCGCGGTCGCCGACGAGGGCAGGCCCGCGTGAGGCCGGTCGTCCCGTACGTCACCGCCGCGCTGCTGTTCGGCCTCGGCGTCTACGGCGTGCTGCGGCGCCGCAACGCCGTCCTCGTGCTGATGGCCGTCGAGCTGATGCTGAACGCGGTGAACCTGATCCTGGTCACCGCCGACACCACCGTTCGGGCCCAGTTGCCGCACTCCGGCCAGGTCTTCGCGCTCTTCGTGATCGTGCTCGCCGCCGCTGAGATCGGCGTCGGGCTGGCCATCGTGCTCCAGCTCTACCGGCTGCGGGCCAGTGTGGCGGTGGACGACGTGCCGCTGACCGAGCCGCCGGTGCCCGCGCCGGTCGGCGGGTCGGGCGTGGCCGGGGACGCGGGCAGCGGGGACGCGCCGTCGACCGGGCCGGAGGTGGCGAGGTGACCGGACTGCTCGCGGTGGCGCTGCCGGGCGTACCCCTGCTCGTGGGTCTGGTCGGCCTGCTGTTGCCGCCGTCGCCGCGCGGCGCGGCGACCGGCGAGGACCCGGCGCGGCGGGCGGCGATCGCGCTCGGCGTGGCCGGCGCGGCCGTGGCGCTGCTCGCGGCGGTGGCGCTGCTGGTCCGGGTGGGCCACCCGGTCGAGGCCGCCACCACCTGGATCGACTTCGGCGGGCTCACGGTGACCCTCGGCTACCGGCTGGACGGGGTGGCGGTGCTGGTCGCCACGGCGGTGGCCGCGGTGGCCCTGGCGGTGCAGGTCTACTCGATCGGCTACCTGAGGCGCGGCCCGCACGACGACGTCGAGGTGGATCACCGCTACCCGCCGTACGCGGCGCAGATCAGCCTCTTCACCGCCGCGATGCTGACCGTGGTGGTCTCCGGCGACCTGATCCTGCTGCTGGTCGGCTGGGAGGTGATGGGCCTCTGCTCGTACCTGCTCATCGCCCACGACCGGCGGCTGCCCGAGGCGCCGGCCGCCGCGATGAAGGCGTTCCTGGTGACCCGCGTCGGTGACGTCGGCTTCCTGCTCGGCATCGCGCTGCTCGGCGTGGGCGCCGGCAGCTTCCGGATCGCCGACGTGCTCGACCACCGCTACTCCACCGGCACCCTCACCGCCGCCTGCCTGCTGCTGCTCGCCGGGGTGGCCGGCAAGAGCGCCCAGTTCCCGCTGCACACCTGGCTGCCGGACGCGATGGCCGGTCCCACGCCCATCTCCGCGCTGATCCACGCCGCCACCATGGTCGCCGCCGGGGTGTACGCCGTGGCCCGGCTCTTCCCGCTGTTCGCCCAGGCCCCGGTCGCCCTCGCGGTGCTCGGGGTGATGGCCGCCGTCACCCTGCTGCTGGGCGCGTTGGCCGCCACCGCACAGGACGACATCAAGCGGGTGCTGGCCTGGTCGACGGTCTCCCAGATCGGCTACATGACCGGGGCCCTCGCCGTCGGCGCGCCCGCGGCGGCGCTGTTCCACCTGCTCACCCACGCCGCGTTCAAGGCGCTGCTCTTCCTCGCCGCCGGCGCGGTGATCCACGCCGTCGGCACCACCCTGATGTCGCGGATGGGCGGCCTGCGGAGGGCCATGCCGGTGACCTTCTGGAGCATGCTGGTCGGTCTCGGCGCGCTCGCCGGGGTGCCCCCGCTGTCCGGCTTCTGGAGCAAGGACGGCGTGCTCGCCGCCGCCGAGGCCGCCGCGCTGGAGGGCAGCGGCCCCGGCTACGCCTGGGTGGGCTGGCTGGTCTGGCTGGCCGGCCTGCTCGGTGTCGTGGTCACCGCCGGGTACGCCACGCGCCTGCTGCTGCGTACCTTCCTCGGGGCGACCCGGATCCCCCTCGCCCACCCCCACGACCCGCCGGCGCTGCTGCGCTGGCCGGTGCTGCTGCTCGCGGTCCCGGCCGCGCTGCTCGGCCTCGCCGCCTTCGGGCCGTGGTTCGCCGACCGTCTCCGCGTGCCGGCCGACGCCACCGGCGAGGCCGTCGAACTGGTCCATCTCGCGCCGAACCTGCTCCTCCCGTTCGTGCTGCTGCTGGTCGGGGCGGGCGTCGCCTGGGCCGGCTGGCGCCGTGACCCGGCCGCCGACCCGGCCCGTTTCCTGGGCCCGCTGCGGCCGGTCCTCGCCCGGGCGTTCCGGCTCGACGACGTCCAGCACGCCCTCGTGGTACGCCCGACGATCGCCCTCGCCGAGGCCGTGCGGGCCGGCGACGAGCGGGGGGTGGACGGCCTGGTGGAGGGGAGTGGCCGCGCCGCCGTGGGGCTCGGCGGCGGGCTGGCCACGCTGCACCGCGGGGCCCTGCCCCGCGCCGCGGCCGGCGTGCTGGCCGGTGCCCTGCTGATCGGCCTCGCGGTCGCCCTGATCGGAGTGACCTCATGACCTTCGGGCAGTTCCTGCTGGTCGCGGTGCTCGCCGTGCCCGCCGTGGGCGCGGTCGCGGTGGCCGCCACCCCCGGCGACCGGGCGGGCCGCCTGGTGGGTACGGTCGCCGCCGCGTTGGCCCTGCTCGCCGCCCTGCCGCTGGTCGGTGGCGGCGACGACCGTGGCTGGTTCCACTACGGACCGATGCCCGCCGTGCTCCCCTGGCACGAGGTCGACCTGCCCTGGGTGCCCGGGCTGGACCTGCGCTTCCACCTCGGGGTGGACGGCATCTCCTGGCCGCTGGTGGTGCTCACCGCCCTGCTCACCCTGCTGTGCTGCGGGTACACGCTGTGGCGGGTGCCGGAGGGGGGTGGCAGCGGCCGGACCCTGGTCGCGCTGCTGCTGGTGGTCGAGGTGGGCATCCTCGGCACCTTCCTCGCCCTCGACCTGGTGCTCTTCTTCCTCTTCTTCGAGGTCGTCCTGCTCCCGATGTACGCGGTCATCGCCGGCTGGGGCGGCGACGACCGGCGGCGGGCGGCCCGCAAGTTCGTCCTCTACACCCTCTTCGGCTCGGTGCTGCTGCTGGTCGGCGTCTACGTGGTGGTGGCCGCCGCCGGCACCGCCGACCTGGTCACGCTGACCGGCGGCACCGGGCTTTCCCGGGGCACCCAGCTCGCCGCGTTCACCCTGTTGGCGCTCGCGTTCGCGGTGAAGAGCCCGCTCTGGCCGCTGCACTCCTGGCTACCCGACGCGCACACCCAGGCCCCCACCGTCGGCAGTGTGATCCTCGCCGGGGTGCTGCTGAAGATGGGCACGTACGGCCTGATCCGGGTGGCGGTCGGGGTGGCCCCGGAGGGTGCCCGTTGGGCCGCCCCGGTGCTCGGGGTGCTGGCCGTCGCGGCGATCCTGGTCGGCGGGTTGGTCTGCCTCGCGCAGGACGAGCTGAAGCGGCTCATCGCCTACTCCAGCGTGGGGCACATGGGCTTCGTGCTGCTCGGGGTGGCCACGCTCACCGCCACCGGCCTGCAGGCCGCGCTGATCGGCAACATCGCGCACGGCGTGATCACCGGGCTGCTCTTCTTCCTCGCCGGGGCGATCAAGGACCGTACCCGCACCGGCGCACTCGCCGAGCTGTCCGGGTTGCGGGAGACCGCGCCCCGGCTGGCCGGGCTGCTCGGCTTCGCGGCGGTCGCCTCGCTGGGGCTGCCCGGGCTGGCCGGCTTCTGGGGCGAGGCGTTCGCCGTGGTCGCCGCCGTACGGCGGGGCGGTGGGCTGTGGACCACCCTCGCGGTGCTGGCCGCGCTGGGCGGGGCGCTGGCCGCCGCGTACCTCCTGCGGCTGCTGCGCCGGGTCACGCACGGCCGGCCCAGCCCGGCGGTCGGGCGGGTCGCGCCGGGGCTGGCCGGGGCGGAGCTGGCCGCCTGGGCGCCGCTGGTGCTGCTCGCCCTCGCCGTCGGCCTGGCCCCGACCCTCGTCCTGTCGTACGCCTCCGGCCCGGTCGACGCCCTGCTGGGAGTCTTCAGATGAGCGAGCGTCAGCGAGCGAATCGTCAACGCAGCGAGGGGCCGGCATGAGCCTGGTGCAGAGCGTGGACCATGTGGCGCTGCTGCCGGCGTACCTGGCCGCCGGCACGGCCGTACTCGTGCTCCTGGCCGACCTGCTGGTGGCCCGCGCCGCCGCCACCGTGGCCGTGGCCGCGACCGGCGCGGCGGCCACCGCGCTCGGCTCGGCGCTGGCCGGTACGGGCGGCGAGCGGCGCACCTTCTGCGTCGGCGTCGACTGCTCGTACGTCTTCGGTGGCCGGGCCGCCCTGGTCGGAGCGGTCTTCGCCCTGCTCACCCTCGGGGTGCTGGCGCTGTCGGGCCCGCTGCTGCGGGCCGGCCGGACCCCGGTGGGGGAGTACTGCTTCCTGCTCGCCTGCGCGATGACCGGCGGCGTGGTGCTCGGCGCGGCCGGGGACCTGATCACCCTGGTCGTGGCGCTGGAGACGCTCACCCTGCCGCTCTATGTGCTGGTCGGGCTGCGCCGGGGCAGCCTGGCCGGGGCCGAGGCGGCGGTCACCTTCTTCGTGGTGAGCGTGGTGGCCACCACGCTCACCCTGCTCGGCGCGGCGCTGCTCTACGCGGTGACCGGCGTCCTGCACCTGGACCGGCTCGGCGCCACCCTCGCCGCCGAGGCGGCTGTGCGTGACCTGCCGCTCACCACGGTCGCCGTGGCGCTGGTGGTGGCCGGGCTGGCGTTCAAGGTCGCCGCCGTGCCGTTCCACGCCTGGGCGCCGGCCACGTACGACGGCGCGCCGCTGCCGGTGGCCGCGTACCTGTCGACCGCGTCGAAGCTGGGCGGGGTGGTGGCCCTGCTCGCGGTGGTGCAGCGGGCGCTGCCGGCCACCGCGACCGGGCCGGTGCTGGCCGGGCTCGCCGTGCTCACCATGACCGTCGGCAACCTGGTGGCCCTGCGGCAACGGCGTACCGTCCGGCTGCTCGCCTGGTCCTCGGTGGCCCAGGCCGGCTACATCCTCGCCCCGCTGGGTGCGCTCGCGCTGGCCGCCGGCCGTACCCCGGACGCCCGGGCCGGGGCGTACGCGGCGGCCGTCGCGTACGCCGTCTTCTTCGTGCTGCTGGAGCTGGCCGCCTTCGCCGCGCTGGTGGCGCTGCGTCCGGCGGACGGTGACGGCGGCACGCTGGCCGACCTGCGCGGCGCGGCTCGCCGGCACCCGTGGGTGGGCGGCACGTTCGCGCTCGCGCTGATCGGGCTGGCCGGCCTGCCGCCCGGCCTGGCCGGCCTGTTCGCCAAGGTGACCGTGGTCCGCGCGCTGCTGGCCGGGCACGCCGGCTGGCTCGCCCTCGTGGTGGCCCTGAACGCGGTGCTCGGCCTGGCCTACTACCTGCGCCTGGCCGCCACCCTCTACGCGGCACCTGGTCCGGTCACGGTCCGTCCGGCGCGGATGGTGGTCGTGGCCCTCGGGGCCGCCACCGCGCTGGCCGTGGTGGTCGGCTTCGCCCCGCAGCTCGTCCTGGAGCTGGCCGCCCGCTGAGTGGTGGTTTGTCCTTCGGTGCACGAACGGCACAGCCGGCTCACAGGAAACTCAGCCATTTTTCAGCCATGGGCAGGATGGTTGACGGGTACCGGTGTTGTTGAACCGGTCAGCGGGCCCCGTGCGGGTCCGCGCACCGAAGGAGCGATCGTGCATCACAACCGTCTGAAGACCGCAGCGCTGCTCGGCCTGTTGACCTCGCTGATCCTCGCGGTCGGCTACTGGTTCGGCGGGAGCGGCGGCCTCGTCATCGCCGTCGTCGTCTCGTTGCTGATGAACGGCGTCACCTACTTCTACTCCGACAAGCTCGCACTGCGCTCGATGGGGGCGCAACCGGTCAGCGAGGCACAGTTCCCCGAGCTGTACCGGATGGTCCGTGAGCTGTCCACCCAGGCGGGCCAGCCGATGCCCCGCCTGTACGTCAGCCCCACGTCGCAGCCCAACGCGTTCGCCACCGGGCGTAACCCGCAGCACGCGGCGGTCTGCGTCACCCAGGGCATCGTCGAGATCCTCGACTACCGCGAGCTGCGCGGGGTGATCGGGCACGAGCTGTCCCACGTCTACAACCGGGACATCCTCATCTCCAGCGTGGCGGCCGGTCTGGCCGGCATCATCACCATGCTGGCGAACCTCGCCTGGTTCATCCCGCTGGGCTCCTCCGACGACGAGGACGCCCCGAACCCGGCGGTGCTGCTGCTCACCCTGATCCTCGGCCCCATCGCGGCCACCCTGATCCAGCTGGCGATCAGCCGGAGCCGCGAGTTCCAGGCCGACCAGTCGGGCGCCGAGCTGAGCCGGGACCCGCTGGCCCTGGCCAGCGCCCTGCGGAAGATCCACATGGGTACGCAGATGCGCCCGCTGCCGCCGCAGGGTCAACTCACCAGCACCGCCCACCTGATGATCGACAACCCGTTCAAGCGGGGTGGCGGCATCGCCGCCATGTTCGCCACGCACCCGCCGATGGAGCAGCGGGTGGCGCGGCTGGAGCAGATGGCCCGCAACGCCGGCCCGGTGCAGTTCCAGCGCTGACCGTGCTCGTCTCCTCCGCCCGCGTCCGGCCCCGGACGCGGGCGGAGCCGTCTCCGGGGGGGGGCGCCCCGACCCCCGCCCTGCCGCCAGGCGGCGGCGTCTGCTCAGCGCGGCCCCCTGACCAGCGGCGGGGCCTGTTCAGTCCGCTGTCTGGGGCAGCCGGTCGGGGCGGGCGAGCAGGACCACGGCGAGCAGCGCCAGCCCGGCGGCCAGGTACGCGGCGGCGGGACCGAGCAGCATCGCGGCGCCACCGAGCAGGAAGATCCCGCAGCCGGAGACGACGATGTTGGCGGCCACCATCGTCGCCTCCACCTGCCCCATCCGCTCGCGGGGTGCCAGCCGGGCGAAGGTGGCCTGCGCCCCGATCACCCAGCCGCCCCCCGCCCCGATCAACGCGTTCGCGACCGCCAGGGCCCAGGCCGGCGCGTCGACGGCGACCAGCCCCGCGGCCAGCAGCAGCGCCCCGGCGAGCGCGGCGGCGGTCGTCACCTGCCCGGTCACCCGGGCCAGCCAGGCCCGCCGCCCGGCCAGCAGCACGAAGACGGCACCGCCCAACGCCGAGGCGGCCAGCACCACCGGACGCCACGCCCCGTGGGCCAGGTCCGGCGCCAGGGTCTCGGGGAGGGCGCCGGAGAGCACCGTGCCGAGGGTGACCAGCCCGATGCCGCGGAGCACCGGGTGGCCCGCGATGATGCGGACGCCGGCGGTCGCCGGTGGCCGGGGCCCCCGGCGTTGCTGCCGGCCGGCCGGCAGTTGGGCCAGCACGACCGCCGCGAGCAGGAACGAGACCAGGTCGACCAGGAGGGCCACCCGGGGACCCAGCGCCACCGTCACACTCGCTCCGACGAGCAGGCCGGTCACCTGGCCGACCAGGTTGGCGAAGGCGGACAGGCCGAACATGGGCAGCCGCAGCGCCGCGTCCACCGCCTCGGCGGCGACCGCCACGTTGACGCTGGAGTAGGCGGCCCGTACCGCGCCGAGCAGGCCGGCCGCGACGATCGCCGGCACCGGCCGGGGCACCGCGGTCGGGACCGCGATCAGCGCCGCGCCGGCCAGCGAGAGCCAGATCAGCATGGTGCGCCGGGCGGGCACGTCCAGCCAGCCGCTGAACACCGTGGCGACCAGCAGGGCGGGCAGCGTCCGGGCGGCGTACACGGCGGCTGGGCCGAGCACCGACCGGGTCTGGTCGTACGCGAGCAGCAGCAGGGCGGCCAGACCGACGAAATCCCCCAGCTCGGAGATCACCCGGGCGGTCACCAGCCGGGATGCGACCGGGTGGCGGAACAGGGGGCGGTAGCCCGGCGCGGGGGCGGCGGTCCCGGTCATCAGTTGGACTGGGCCCGCAACGGTGCGATCGCGGTGCCGCTCATCCGACCTCCGTACGTCGTTGTCGCGGAGCCTGGGCGGGCATGGACCCGATTCGATGAGCAACCTACCGCCTACCGTCGGGTACCGGCAGCCCCGCCTCCGGCCGCCGGTGTGAGCGAGCCGACCATCTCCGGTACGACCTGGGGCGTTAGGGTCGGAGGCGATTCCACTCGTTACCTGTTCCTCTCGGAGGTGCACCCGTGGGCGCATTGCGCCAGTATCTGGGCGTCTGGCGGATCCCCGGCGCGCCGATGCTGCTGATCCTCGGCATCATCGGCCGGCTCGGGATCGGCATGACCCCGCTGGCGCTGCTGCTCGTGGTCCAGGGGGTGACCAACCGTTACTCCCTCGCCGCGATCGCCGGTGGCATCTACGCGCTCTCCGGCGCCGCGCTCAGCCCGGTCGCCGGGCGGATCGCCGACCGGGTCGGCCCCACCCCGGTGCTGCTGGTCACCGCCGTCGCCCACCCGTTCGCCCTCTTCGGGCTGCTCTGGGCCAGCCGGTCCGGGGCCGACAACCTCGCCCTGATCTACCTGGCCGCCGGGAGCGCCGGGGCCACCTATCCGCCGCTGACCGCCGCCATCCGGGGCGCCTGGAACGACCTGACCGCCGCCGCCTCCGGCCGGGCCCACCTGCGCAACACCGCGCTCGCCGCGGAGACCTCGCTCTTCGAGGTCGTCTTCGTGCTCGGTCCGCTGCTGGTGGCCGGGTTCGTCCTGTTCGCCGATGCCGCCGCCGCGCTGGTCGGATCCGCCGTGGTCACCCTGGTGGGCACCAGCGCGGTCGCGCTCGGCCAGGTGATGCGGAACTGGCGCCCGCACCCGCACGAGGACCACGCCAAGGGGCTCGGCCCGCTGCGGGTCGGCGGTTTCCCGGCCCTGCTGCTCTGCATCGCCTGCCTCGGCATCGCGTTCGGGGCCGCCGGGGTGATCGTCCCGGCCTTCGCCGGGAACGCCACCGCCAGCGACCCCGAGAGCCTCGCCGGGGTGCTGCTCGCCGTCTGGGGCATCGGCAGCGCCGTCGGGGGCTTCTGGTTCGGCGTACGCCGGCCGGCCGCCAACATGACCCGCCAGTTCGCCTGGCTGCTCGGCGCGGTGGCGGCCAGCTTCGCCGTGTACGCGGTGATGCCGACCCCCGCGGCGCTCGGCGTGGCGCTGGTGCTCGGCGGGGCCACCATCGCTCCCGCCCTGACCCTGGAGAACACCCTGGTCGGCCGGATCGCCCCGGCCGGCATGCTCAACGAGGCGTACACCTGGGTGGTCACCATGTCGGTGGCGGCGAGCGCCGCCGGCGGCTCGGTGGCCGGGCTGATTGTCGACCACGCCGGCGGCGTGCCCTGGGCCTTCCTCTTCGCCGGGGCGGCGGTCGCCGTCGGGGCCGCGGTCGCCGCGCTGCCCGCCGGCCCCATCGCGCGCGCCGAGGCCACCGCGGTACGCCACGAACAGCCGGTCGCCGTCTGACGGCTCAGCGATCACCCGGCCAGCGCCGCGCGCTTACCGGGATCAAAGGGGGGCGGACCGGGTACGCCCAGAAATGTTCGTCTTCTTCTCGAACCGGATCGGCTGCCTCGGCTCGCTCCTGATCAGCGCGATCCTGACGGTGATCCTGCTGCTGGTCTTCGCACGCTGAGTCGAGGTGTCGGAACCGGTCCGCTAGCCTCCGCCCGCCGTGGAAAGGGGCGGGGGCGTGGACTCTGGGACACATTGGCCATCTGCCGGGTCCAGGGTTAGTACAGCCATTGCTGAATACAGCTTCGACTGTACTATCGCCGGGTGGAGACGTTGACGTACGGGCAGGTGCTCGCCCGGTTCGGCCATGCACTGTCTGACCCGATCCGGGCGCGGTTGCTTCTGGCGCTGCGGGACGCTCCGGGCTATCCGGCAGACCTGGCCGACCTGGTCGGCACGACCCGCCAGAACCTGTCCAACCACCTGGCCTGCCTGCGGGGCTGCGGCTTGGTCGTGGCGGCGCCGGAGGGCCGGCGGACCCGCTACGAGCTGGCCGACGCGCGACTGGCGCACGCGCTCGGTGACCTGCTGAACCTGGTCCTGGCGGTCGACCCGACCGTGTGCGCGGACGCCGACGAGAAGGACTGCTGCTGATGTCCGCCCCGTTGCTCCAGATCCAGCCCGGCAGCCTCGCGGCTCGACGTGCGGTGCTGGCGAGGCGGGTGCGGCTCCTGGTGGCCGCGACGATCACCTACAACGTGATCGAGGCGGTCGTCGCGATCGCCGCCGGCAGGGCCGCATCATCCACCGCGCTGATCGGCTTCGGTCTCGATTCGGTCATCGAGGTGTCCTCGGCGGCAGCGGTGGCGTGGCAGTTCGCCGGACGTGACCCCGAAGCGCGGGAGAAGGTCGCACTGCGGATCATCGCGGTGTCGTTCTTCGCCCTGGCCGCGTACGTCACCGTCGAATCGGTGCGCGCGCTTGCCGGTGACCGGGAGGCCGAGCAATCAGCGGTCGGCCTGGTCCTGGCCGCCCTGTCGTTGCTCATCATGCCGGTGCTGTCCTACGCGCAGCGGCGGGCCGGGCGTGAGCTGGGCTCCCGGTCGGCGGTGGCCGACTCCAAGCAGACCCTGCTCTGCACCTACCTGTCAGCCGTGCTGCTCGTCGGCCTGGGCCTCAACAGCTTGTTCGGCTGGTCATGGGCCGATCCGCTGGCCGCGCTGGTCATTGCCGCAGTGGCGATCAAGGAGGGCCGAGAGGCGTGGCGTGGCGACGCCTGCTGCGCCGTGCCGGTCAGCGGTGCCAACCCGTTGACTGCCCGGGCCGAGGACGCCTGCGGCTGCCAGCCCGGCTGCTCCTGCTGCTCAGGAGAGGCGAAGTGATCTTCCAGCGCATGCCCGAACCGGTACGCGTCGCGTTCGACGCCGAACTGTTCATCGCTCGCACCGCGACCGATCCCGCCACCGCCTGCCGCGCCGCCGCACACATCCTGTTCCAGCAAACTGAGCGACCAGGTCGGCGGTAGCCCGTCCAGACCGTCGCCAGGCCGTCGTCCGTCAAACAGCGGTGACGAACGACGACCACCAGCGACGACATCTGACCAGGCCACAGCGGGTGATCCGCCTGCCGACCAGCGGGGTGGCTGCGGCTTACCGGTAGTTGGTGAACTGAAGGGCGAGGCCGAAGTCTTCGCCCTTCAGCAGCGCGATGACCGCCTGGAGGTCGTCCTTCTTCTTGCCGGTGACCCGCAGCTGGTCGCCCTGGATCTGGGCCTGGACGCCCTTCGGGCCCTCCTCGCGGATCTTCTTGCTGATCGCCTTGGCCTTGTCCGAGTCGATGCCCTGGATCACCTTGGCGTCGATCTTGAAGACCTTGCCCGACGAACGCGGTTCACCGGCGTCGAGCGACTTGAGCGAGACGTTCCGCTTGACCAGCTTCTCCTTGAAGACGTCCAGGGCGGCCAGGACGCGCTCCTGGGTCTCCGCCTGGAGACTGATCGCCTCCTCGCCCGACCAGGAGATCTCCGCGCCGGTGCCGCGGAAGTCGAACCGCGTCGCGAGCTCCTTCGCCGCCTGGCGGAGGGCGTTGTCGACCTCCTGCCGGTCGGCCTTGCTCACGATGTCGAACGACGGGTTCGCTGCCATGCTCATGCTCCTGCTGTCCGGCGGTCTGTCCTGTTCCGTCCCCCGCTGACCAGCGGTAGGACCCCCTGACGGTACCCGGTTGCGGTGCCCCCGGGGGCAACCGCTATCCTTGCTTCCGCTGCCGCGCTCGCCGCGGTGGCACGCCCTGGCGGGTTGCCCGAGCGGCCAATGGGAGCGGACTGTAAATCCGTCGCGAAAGCTACAGAGGTTCGAATCCTCTACCCGCCACCAGGTGCGAGAACGGCCCCGTGAGCTGCGGAAACGCACTCCGGGGCCGTTCTCGTTGTGTCCAGTCAGGTCGAGCCTGGTCCAGGGCTCCATGGGCCTCCACGGGAACTAGCGGGAACGCTGATCTCGGCTGCCGGCTCGGAACCTACAGCCCGGCTTGGTGGTGAGCATCCGACTGAAAATCGGAAGGCCGGCGGTTCGACCCTGCCCCTGGCCACATCGCCTTTCGCCGGGCTACAGAGATCCCCACCTGCGGAAACGCCGGTGGGCATCTTCTTGTGTGCCCTCGTGTTACATCGATCGGCGTTGGCGACCGCACTTGGCCCGTGATCGCCGCCGCCTATCGCACGTAGATCGCACGCGCCGCTCCGGCGGGTCGGACCTGGAAGATGGTCCTTGGGCTGGCCCGGGCGCTAACGTACCGGATGCCAGTTATTGATCTGGATGCGCCGCCGCGCAGCTCGCCGCCTCTGCGACGCCCGCACCCTCGGTTTGTCATTGCCGCCGGCGTGATGCTGGGCCTTGGCTTTCTCACCGGCGAGCCGGCGGAACGACCCTTGCGGGTTGATACGAGGTCGGTTTGCGGGCCTCCTACGGTTGAAGCAGACAACACGGCGACTCCAACAACCTTGTGGCCGAGGGTCGAGCTCACCATCGATCCTCAGACCGGCCGTATCGTTTTGGTGCGCTGCCACACCCCTTGAGGTGCTGCGCCGCGTTGGGGGCGGCGGCGGTCAGCAACACCTCAGCCGGGGTCACGTCCCGGGGAGTGGTGTAGGAGCTGACCTGCTACGGCGTGCCGCCGAGATAGAGGCGGGTCATCGCGTGAGTCTCTGTGTGAACGACCAAGAACACGCAGAGAACGGAGTACGCGATGACCCTGGACCAGTCTGCCTTGTTGGACGTGCTGGACGCACTCAAGGCCGCCGACGTGAACGATCGTGTCCGGCAGGCCGCGGAGACGATCTACCAGGCGTTGATCGAAGCGGAGTTGACCGCCGTGATCGGTGCTGCCCCGCACGAACGCAGCCAGGCCCGGTTGGCGCAGCGCAACGGCCACCGGTCCCGCACATTGACCACGACGGCCGGTGACCTGGAACTGCGGATCCCGAAGCTGCGCACGGGGTCGTTCTTCCCGAGCTTGTTGGAGCGGCGTCGGCGGGTGGATCAGGCGTTGTTCGCGGTGGTGATGGAGGCATACCTGCACGGCGTGTCCACCCGCAAGGTCGACGACCTCGTGAAGGCGTTGGGCGCCGACTCGGGGATCTCCAAGTCCGAGGTGTCACGGATCTGCGCCGACCTGGACGAGGAAGTCTCGGCGTTCCGGGACCGGTCCCTGGCCACGGCGGCGTTCCCGTACGTGTTCCTCGACGCGACGTACTGCAAGGCCCGCGTTGACCGGCGGGTGGTGTCCCAGGCCATCGTCGTGGCCACCGGCGTCCGCGCCGACGGGTGGCGGGAAGTCCTCGGCTTCGCCGTCGGTGACAGCGAGGACGGTGCCTTCTGGACCGCCTTTCTGCGCAGCCTGAAAGCCCGCGGGCTGGGCGGGGTGCAGCTGGTCATCTCCGACGCCCACACCGGCCTCAAGCAGGCCATCGCCGCCGTGTTCATCGGCGCGGCCTGGCAGAGGTGTCGGGTGCATTTCCTGCGCAACGTCCTGGCCCAGGTCCCGAAGGGCAACGCGGAGATGGCCGCCGCCGCGATCCGCACCATCTTCGCCCAACCCGACGCCGGACATGTCCGCGAACAACTCGACGTCATCGCCGGCATGCTCGGCCGACAGCTACCCAAGGTCGAAACCATGCTCCGCGACGCTGCCGAAGACCTTCTCGCCTTCACCACGTTCCCGGTCTCGCACTGGAAGAAGATCTGGTCGACCAACCCCCTCGAACGGCTCAACAAGGAGATCAAACGACGCACCGACGTCGTCGGCGTGTTCCCCAACCCCGAAGCCCTGCTCCGCCTCGCCGGCGCCGTCCTCGTCGAAGCCCACGACGAATGGCAAACCGGCGACCGCCGCTACCTCGCCGAAGGCACCATGGCACTGATCACCGCACCCGCCCCCACCGCCGCAACGACCGAACTGGCAGCCGCATGACCACCATCGCCTGGCCCGACCGCAGGGCCGACATCATCAACGCCCTGTCCATCCTCGCGACCCTGCGCCCACACGAGCCCACGCCCTGGCCCGGCCTGACCGAAGCCGTCCACTGGCTCATCGACGACACCTTCTGGGACCAGCACCACCCCCGCCACGACATCGGCACCATCCTCGTCAGCACCAACGAGGCCAACGCGATCACCACAACACTCGAACCCTTGACCGCCATCCTCGACGAACTCGGGCCCACCGCCCCCGACGACGACTACCTCACCCACCCCCGATGGCATGAAGTCACCCACGCCGCAACCAACACTCACCAACTCATGACTGGCAAAACCCCAACCCGACCCCGACACTGAACGGACGAGCAGAGACTCACGGCTCTACACCACTCCGCGGGACGCGACCCTCAGCCGGTGCCGTGACCGCCTACCTTGCGGCGCCCTGCCGGCCAGGTCCGGCAGGTCGGACGCTTCATCGGTGAGTTAGTACTCCAACGTCACTTCGCTTGTCTGCGCTGGTAGTGGGATCGCCGGGCTCGGGCTTGGGATATTCGTCGCCGGTCACACGACGAGTCGGCCGGCCGGCAGCTCGGCCTTTCCGCGCGCACCGTGCGTCGGGTGGGGGCCGAGTTGCCGACCGACTCGGGGTGAGCAGCCGTTTCCAGGGGGTACCGAGGCGGGTCCGCCAAGGCTGGATCTGACGCATCAGATCGGCTCTTCGTAGTTCTGCCGCATGGAGATGCTCACCTCAGCACAGACCGGGTGATCCGCCGGGCAGGCGGTGCTGGCCATCGCTGTCTGTGTGATGGTCAGGCCGCCCCGGTCGTACATCCAGCACGCCACTCCCGAACTGTTCAGGCAGGATTCCTTGGGCCTACGCCTCCACCCGGCCGCCGCGATCTGCTTGTCCAGGTCGCGAACCGCCGCGTCCGGACTGGTGTTGACCTTGTAGTCACGGTTCCAGTGGAACTTGCCCCGCGATCTGTCTGCCGCCTTGCCGCCCCAGAGTTGCCAGCCTGCCGGAATGGCGATCTCGTCGAGACGGGTCTGTCCGATGGCGAGCAGCTCCTCGGTCGACCGCTTCTCAGGCGGCGGGCCGCCGCACGCCGACACGAGCGTGACGCCCCCCAGAGTCAGCGCCACCAGCCAACGGCCGTTGAACCGCATGGCGTACCTCTCTCCGTTGTCGCATCCGGACCGGCCGCCGTAGCCGGCCCGGATCACCGCGATTGCCGCTCCCTACCGGGCCCCGGCGGGGCCTGCGTGACCAGGCACAGGCCCGCGCCGGTCAATCACTTAGAACCAGAAGTTAATACTCCACCGTCACTTGGCTTCGGCCTTGGGCGTGGCGCGGGCATGAGGGCGGCCACCGCGTTGATCATCGATGGTTTGTGAGGACAACCGAAGATCGTGCGGTGGCCGCGGGCCACAGCGTAGACCCCGCCGGGTGGCGGGTCATCCTGGACGAGGCGGTGACGCGCGCAGCTGGCCGGTTCGTGCGGGCGGAGCCGCGTCGGACCGCCGGGCAGTTCGTGGAAGGGCTGCTGTCGGGCGTGGAACGTAAGACCTGCTGGTCCCTCGCGGAGCGGGCGGGTCACGCCGATCCGCAGGCGATGCGGCGGTTGCTGCGTACGGCGGTGTGGGACGCCGACGCCGTCCGCGATGACGTGCGTTCCTGGCTGGTCGAGCAGCTCGGCCACCCCGACGCCGTGCTGGTCATTGACGAGACGGGCTTCCTGAAGAAGGGCGTGTGCTCGGTCGGGGTTCAGCGGCAGTACACCGGCACCGCCGGTCGTGTGGAGAACAGCCGGGTCGGGGTGTTCCTGGCCTACGTGTCACCCGCGGGCCGGGCGATGATCGACCGTCGGCTCTACCTACCCGAGACGTCCTGGTGCGATCGCCCCGACCGCCTCGCTGCCGCCAGCGTTTCCGATCAGGTCGGGTTCGCCACGAAACCGGCCCTGGCCCGGCAGATGATCGCCGCCGCGTTGAACGCCGGCGTCCCGGTCGGATGGGTGACCGGCGACGAGGTCTACGGCGCCGACCCCGGCCTGCGCGATGACCTGGAACACCGCGGGATCGGCTACGTCCTGGCCGTCGGCTGCGACCGACGCGTGCACGTCAACGAAGGCCGGACCCTGATCCGCGTCGACGACCTCGCCGACCGGATCCCCACCGCCGAGTGGCAGTTGCACAGTTGCGGGCCGGGTGCGAAAGGTCCCCGCGACTACCTGTGGGCCTGGATCACCACCGCCACCAGCCCCGGTGAGCATCGGTGGCTGCTCATCGGCCGCAACCGCACCACCGGCGAGCTGGCCTTCTACCTGTGCTGGTCACCCCGCCCCGTGCCGCTGCACACCCTCGTCACCGTCGCCGGCTCCCGCTGGAGCATCGAGGAGTTGTTCCAGACCGGCAAAGGCCAGGTCGGCCTGGACCACTACCAGGTCCGCGGCTGGACCGGCTGGCACCGATTCATCACCCTGGCCATGCTCGCCCTGGCCATCCTGGCCATCCTCGCCGCCCAGCAGCCCGACGACGACCCGGAGATCATCGCGTTGACCGTCGCCGAAATCCGCAGACTCCTCAACGCCTTCGTCCTCGCCACACCGCTACCACCAGCGCACACCCTGCACTGGTCAACCTGGCGACGAACATCCCAAGCCCGAGCCCAACGATCCCACTACCAGCGCAGACTCGGCCACCAAGCCGCGCGGAAGATCAAGTGACGTTGGAGTATTAGACCCGGCCGGTCGTCCTCGACCTCGAGACCCCTCTCCTGAAGCTCGGTCAGCTCTGGCGCCCGCAATGGCCACCCGATCATGCTGGGTACCTCGGTACGGGGAGGTCGGGTGAGTAGGACGTGCTTCGTCGAGTTCAATGGCGCGGGCTTCTGGGCGTTCAGCGACAGCCTGGCTGTCCTGCTCGGTCAGGCCGTTGTGGTGGCGGAGGAGATCGCGGCTGATCGGCGCTCGGCGGCCTTCCCGGACGTCGTCGATCAACTTCGTGCGAGTGCGGTCGTGCCGGACCTCGGCCTCTTTGTCGACGTGGGCTGGCGTGGTGATCGACTGGATCTGCTCCTGCGGCTGATCGAGGAGGCGAACCGGCGGCTGGGCGAGCGTGAGCGCGTGACAGCGTCCGAGGTGGCAGGCTGGACGACGCTTGGCGACGACGTGATCGAGCTGCGGCGCGACGCGATGGACACGGCGCCGGTGATCGAGCTCGGTCAGGGTGTGCTGCAGCTGCTTCGAGAGAGTCTCCCGCCCGCGCCGCGGGGGATGTGGTGGTTCTACGGCGTGGAAGGTGGCCGCCAGACCATCGTCATGCGGACCGTGTGAGGTTGACCCCGGCTGGTGGACCGGGCCGACTGGCCGCCTACCGGAGCGGGCGGCTCGAGGCGGCGATGGGCTGGCCGGGATGGCTGGCGGGCTTCGACATGAATGAGCGGACAGCCTCTGGCGCTCCGGCCGGATCCAGGTATGGTGGTCAATGCCTGGAGTGGACGAGGCTCCCCTGAGCGCGCCTCGTCGTGACGTAGCGTGACGATCGATGATCCCGAGAGTTTGGGTGGCTTGATCCGTTTGCGGTGAACGTCGGATTCCGCAGTGGACGAAGTGATCAATGACGCCTCGGCGCCCCTGATCTGGCTGGCCGTCCCCGCGGTTCCGGACCGAACGGCGAAACCTCCGCGACGGTCGGATCGTGCCTGCTTCCACGGCTTTCCTGCGCTTGCGCCTTGTGGCACCATCATGGGACTCGTCATCGTTGTGTCTTTCTCACGACAGGAGCAATCATGTCTGGTCGAAGGCTGGGCCGGCTGCTTGGCTCGCTATTCCTTCTGGCCGCGCTGTTCGGCGCTGCCGCTCCCGCCAGCCTCGATGTCGACGCCGGTGCCCAGCCCGTGGACATCGTCTGGCAGTGATCTTCTGCCCGTTCTCTTCCCGCACGTCCGGGCACCAGTACCGCAGCGTCGGTGGCGGTGCGTAGCACCTGATTTCTAAGGAGCCGGATGATCGGGCGCGATCGATCACGACGCAGGTCGTCCGAGGACGCCTGGATCATCACCGCTCCCCTGGCGATGGTGGCGGTGGTCTGCGCCACCATCACCGGGCTGGTCGCCGACCCTCCGATCGGGAAGTGGCCGCAGGCCGCACTGCTGCTCGTCCTCATGATCGCGGCGGGCCTGCCACTGCTGAGCCTGATCGTCCGCCGGCAGACGGTCGGCGTCACGCTGACCGAGTTGCCGTTCGTCTTCGCGCTCTACTATCTGCCGCCGCTGACGGTCGTCCTCGTCTACACCCTGGCCTCGCTCGTCATCCACATCCGCCAGCGGATGTCCGCCCCGAAGGTCTGGTTCAACGTCGCCCGGGCCGCGGCCGGGGCCTCGCTCGCCACCCTCGTGCTGCAGGCGTTTCCGCCGCTGTCCGGGGTCGGACCACGCGTCTGGGGGAGCGTCTTCGCGGCGGTCAGCATCCTGTTGATGGTCAGCGTCCTGTCGGTGGCCGCGGTACACACGCTGCTGCACGGCTGGCAGACCGGCCGCGGCATTCTCCGCACCTCGAAGTCGGGGCTCGTCCTTTCCGGCATCAACGTCTCCCTCGCGTTGATCGTGCTGATCGTGGTGGAGGGCACCTGGTGGTCGTTGCTGCTGCTCGCCGTGCTCGGCGTCGGCTTGGCCCTGGTCTACCGCTCGTACGCGCAGATCTTCCGCCAGCACCGCACTCTCACCGATCTGTACGACGTGACCCGCGCTGTCACGGAGAGCGGAGAGAGCGGGGCGATCGCCGACGCCCTGCTCGGTCGGGTCCGCGCGCTGATGCAGGCCGAGTACGCCACCCTCTGGCTGCCGGCGCAGGGCCCGTACCCGGAGACCCTGCTGACCGCCCGGGTGGACGACCCGGGCCTGCTGGACCTGGCGCGGACCCCGCCTGAGATCCGGGAGATGGTGCGACGGAGCGGCCGGACCATCGCCGTCGGGCGGATCGTCACCACCGACCCCGAGCTACGGCCCCTGCTGACCCGGCACCGGGTCAAGGACATCGTGATCGTTCCGCTGCGTTCGGGGCAGGTGGTCATCGGTGCCCTGGAGGTCGCCAACCGGCTCGGCGACGGCAACCACTTCACCGGGGCCGACATCGCGGTCCTGGAGACGGTCGCCGCGCACGCCGCCGTCGCCCTGGAGAACTCCCGCCTGGTCGACCGCCTGCGGCACGACGCGAACCACGACGGGCTCACCAAGCTGCCCAACCGCCGACGGGTCACCGCGGCGGTTGCCGAGGCGGTCAAGATCCGGGCACCCGGCGAGGTGGTGGCGCTGCTGCTCTTCGACGTCGACCGGCTGCGTCAGGTCAACGAGTCGCTCGGCCACGCGGCCGGCGACAAGGTCCTCGTCGAGGTCGCCGAGCGACTGCGTGCCTGCGCGCCCTCCTCGGCGCTGGTCGGCCGCGCCGGCGGTGACGAGTTCCTGGTGACGCTGCGCCTGGAGAGCGCCGAGGCGGCACTGGAGCTGGCCGGGCAACTGCGCGAGCAGATCCGCGACGAGATGGTCTTCGACGCGCTCACCCTGGACGTGGACACCGCCGTCGGGGTGGCCGTGCATCCCGACCACGGCAGCGACGCGGTGACCCTGCTCCAGCGGGTGGACCTGGCGGCGACGGCGGCCAAGTCCGTCCCGGGCAGCGTGCAGCTCTACAGCCCGGCGCTGGAGTCCCGGTCGCTGCGTCGGCTGGGCCTCGCCGGAGACCTGCGTCGCGCGCTGGACGACGGCAAGCTGGAGGTCTACTTCCAGCCCAAGGTGACGCTGCGGGACCGGCGTCTGGTCGGCGTGGAGTGCCTGGCCCGCTGGGAGCATCCGGCGCACGGCACGGTGGCCCCGGACGACTTCGTCGCGGTGGCCGAGCACACCGGCCAGTTGGGCCGGCTCACCGAGTTCGTGCTCCGGGAGAGCCTGCGCCACAGCCGGGACTGGAGCCGCGGCGAGCGGGCGCTCGCCGTGTCGGTCAACCTCGCCGCCCGCACGCTCACCGATCAGCACTTCCCCGTGCTCGTACGCGAGCTGCTCGACGAGTACGACGTGCCGCCGCAGCGGCTCACCCTGGAGATCACCGAGTCCGGCGTGCTGGACGGCACCGAACGTCCGATACCCACCCTGCGGCGCCTACGCGACCTCGGTGTCCGGCTTTCGGTGGATGACTTCGGCACGGGCAACTCGTCCCTGGCCCAGCTGCGCCGGCTGCCGGTCAACGAGGTGAAGGTCGACCGGTCGTTCGTGCAGGGGATGGCGACCGATCCCGGCGACCTCGCCATCGTGAACGCGGTGGTGACCCTCTCTCAACAGTTCGGCCTGGCGGTGGTGGCCGAGGGGGTGGAGAGCGAGCTGACCCTGGAGCTGCTCCAGGACATCGGCTGTGAGATCGGCCAGGGCTTCCTGTTCAGCCGGCCGCTGCCGTACGAGCGGCTGGAGGCCTGGTTCGGGGCCCAGGTGGAGCCGGACACCATCTCGGTCGGCGAGCTGCCCCGCCTGCGGGTGGTGCCCTGAGCTGCGCGGATGCGGCGAAGGGGGATCCGATTTCACCTCGGCGAAGAGGTCGTGTACTGTTTCCCCTGCGCGACACCCCACGGGGTGATCGGGTAGGCCCCCTTAGCTCAGTCGGCAGAGCGTCTCCATGGTAAGGAGAAGGTCTACGGTTCGATTCCGTAAGGGGGCTCAGAGGGTTCAGCTGGACCCACCTGCGGCGGTGTAGCTCAGTTGGCAGAGCAAGCGGCTCATAATCGCTGTGTCGCCGGTTCAAGTCCGGCCACCGCTACTCTCGTCCGCCGGGCCATCTCGGCGGTCGGTAGGATGGGCGCCATGGGCGCCCACTTTGCATGTCTGCGCAGCAACCGCGTAGGCTGATGCGCCGTAGTTGACCCGTTAGCGAGGAAGGCACTCCGCCGTGGCGAAGGCGACCGATGTCCGGCCGAAGATCACTTTGGCGTGTGTGGAGTGCAAGGAGCGCAACTACATCACGCGCAAGAACCGCCGCAACGACCCGGACCGCATCGAGCTGAAGAAGTTCTGCCCGCGCGACGGTCGGCACACGGTCCACCGCGAGACCCGCTGACCTTCGCCGGCCGAGCCGGCCCGGTTCCACCGCACTTCCGAACGCCGATCCGCACGGACGGCGGCCCTGGGCCGCCGAGCCCGTACGGGTCGGCGTTCGTGCTTTCCGTGTAGGTTCGCGGCATGTCCCTGGACCCGTCCTTCGTCGGCCGGACGTACCCGCCGACCGCCCCCTACCAGGTGGGCCGAGAAAAGATCCGCGAGTTCGCCACCGCCGTCGGCGCCACCGACCCGGCCCACCACGACCCGGAAGCCGCCCGGGCGCTCGGGCACCCCGACGTGGTCGCCCCGCCGACCTTCCCGGTGATCGTGACCATGGCCGCCAGCCAGCAGATCGTCGACGACCCGGCGCTCGGCGTCGACTACAGCCGGGTCGTCCACGGCGACCAGCGCTTCTCGTACACCCGACCGGTGGTGGCCGGTGACGAGCTGGTCTGCGTCAACACCATCGAGGAGATCGCCAACCGGGGCGGGCACGGCTTCCTGACCACCCGCACCGACGTGAGCACCGCCGCAGGCGAGCCGGTGGTGGCCGTCTGGTCCAAGATCGTCGTACGCGGGGAGGCCTGACCGTGGAGCTGCCCATCCAGACCTTCCGGGTGACCCGTGCGGACCTGGTCCGCTACGCGGGCGCCTCGGGCGACTTCAACCCGATCCACTGGAGCGACCGCACCGCCACCAAGGTGGGCCTGCCCGGGGTCATCGCCCACGGCATGTTCACCATGGCGCTGGTCGGCCGGGCGGTCACCGCCTGGGCCGGCAGGCCGGATGCCGTGGTCGACTTCGGCGTGCGGTTCACCCGGCCGGTGGTCGTGCCGGACACCGACGAGGGCACCGAGATCGTGGTCAGCGCGGTGGTCAAGGAGGTCACCGAGGCGGGCCTGACCAGGCTCGACATCACCGCGACCTGCCACGGGGAGAAGGTCCTGTCGCAGGCCCGGGCGACCGTGCGGACGCCCCGCTGACCGGCCTGTCGACGCGCGAGGGGTAGACCGGTTGGGAAAGTCGCCCGACTACCCGTACACTGGTCCGCCGTGGGGCAAGTGACCCCTGCCCGGCACTGCGTGTTCGGGTTGGGGTGAGTTGCCGCACAGGGGTGTAGCTCAATTGGCAGAGCAGCGGTCTCCAAAACCGCAGGCTGCAGGTTCAAGTCCTGTCACCCCTGCGCCTCAGGCCTGACCGTTCCCGTGGGTCGCGCCGCCGTATGGCGGCGTCCGGCCCGTGGTGGTGGCACCGGCGGGGTGGTTCCGAGGCATTCGGGGCCCTCCCGGTCGGTCCGCCGGCCGCGGCCCGTCGCGGGACGGTTTGGTCCGGCCGGCGTGACCACACGCCGCGCACGCCCAATCAGCGTGCGACCCGACATCCCGCACGGAGGGCGAAGTGGCCGAGAACAAGCGGCGCGGCGAGGACGCCGGCGACGAGCGTCTGCCTGAGGACGCGGTCGTCGACGACACGGCCGAAGACGACGCCACCAGCGAGGATGAGCCGGTCTCCCGGGGCGGCACCGCCACCCGCAAGCGGGCCGTCGCCGAGTCGACCGAGGGCCGGAAGACCCGCAAGGACACCGAGCGGATCGGGCTGTTCGCCCGTATCGCGCGGTTCTTCCGCGAGGTAGTGGCCGAGCTGCGTAAGGTCATCTGGCCGACCCGCAAGGAACTGCTGACCTACACGGCCGTGGTGGTCACCTTCGTCGCGGTGATGCTGACGATCGTGGCGGGCCTGGACTACGGCTTCGCGAAGGCGGTCCTGTGGGTCTTCGGCAACCCCAGCTGACCGGCTACCAGCGATATTGACGGAAGTGAGCGAGCGTGCCTGAGTACGACGAGACCGCCGAGACCCCGGACGAGCAGTCCACGGTGGCGACGGCGGCCAACAACGAGTCGGTCGAGGCCGCCAGCGAGCCGGAATTCCCGACCACCGAGCCCGCGCCGGACGAGGAGTTCGACCCGGTCGCCGAGCTGCGCCAGAAGCTGCGCTACGCCCCCGGCGACTGGTACGTGGTGCACTCGTACGCCGGCTACGAGAACAAGGTCAAGACCAACCTCGAGACCCGGATCACGTCCCTCGACATGGAGGACTACATCTACCAGGTCGAGGTGCCGACCCGGGAAGAGGTCGAGGTCAAGAACGGCAAGCGGTCGCAGGTCCAGGCGAAGGTCTTCCCGGGCTACATCCTGGTCCGGATGGAGCTGACCGCCGAGTCCTACTCCTGCGTCCGGAACACCCCGGGGGTCACCGGCTTTGTCGGCGCGACCGACCGGGCCGACCGGCCGGCGCCGCTGAGCCTCGAAGAGGTGCTGAAGTGGCTGGCCCCGGCGGTCGAGACCGAGCAGAAGAAGGCCAAGCCCGAGGTCAAGGTCCTCGACTTCGAGGTCGGCGACTCGGTCACCGTCACCGACGGCGCCTTCGCCTCGCTGCCGGCGACGATCAGCGAGATCAACGCCGACCAGCAGAAGCTCAAGGTTCTGGTGTCGATCTTCGGTCGGGAGACGCCGGTCGAGCTCAACTTCAACCAGGTCGCCAAGATCTGACGTACGCCTGGCACCGGCGGTGGGCTTCCCGGCCCGCCGCCGGTGCGCCGTTTCGCCGCCCCGCCGGACCTCGGCCGAGGGGGCGGCGGACGGCTGCGCTACCCTAGAACGTCGGCTGTCCGCACCACGCTGACCGTGCGTGCCCGCGGGCCGGCAAGAATCCCAGTTCCAAGCCCCAGGAAGAGACATGCCTCCGAAGAAGAAGCTCGTCAAGACGTTCACGCTTCAGCTGCCGGCGGGCCAGGCCACCCCGGCGCCGCCGGTCGGCCCCGCGCTCGGCCAGCACGGCGTGAACATCATGGAGTTCTGCAAGTCCTACAACGCGCAGACCGAGTCGCAGCGGGGCGACATCGTCCCCGCCGAGATCAGCGTCTACGAGGACCGCACCTTCACCTTCGTCCTGAAGACCCCGCCCGCCGCCCGGCTGCTGATCAAGGCCGCCGGCGTGCAGAAGGGCTCGGGCGTCCCGCACAAGGAGAAGGTCGGCACCGTGACCCGCGCCCAGGTGCGCGAGATCGCCGAGAAGAAGATGGCGGACCTCAACGCCAACGACCTCGACCAGGCCGAGAAGATCATCGCCGGCACCGCCCGGTCGATGGGCCTGAACGTCGCCGACTGACCTCGGTCGCAGCTCCACCCGATCAGTTCGTGGGAGGGCCGCGGACGTCGCGCGCCCGCCAGAGACCACAGGAGTAACGAGACATGCAGCGCAGCAAGAACTACCGCAAGGCCGTCGAGGTCATCGACCGGTCGAAGCTCTACTCTCCCGCCGAGGCCGTGAAGCTGGCCAAGGAGACCACCAACGTCAAGTTCGACGCCACGGTCGAGGTCGCCATGCGCCTCGGCGTCGACCCCCGGAAGGCGGACCAGATGGTCCGCGGCACGGTCAACCTGCCGCACGGCACCGGTAAGACCGCCCGCGTGATCGTCTTCGCCGCCGGCGCGAAGGCCGAGGAGGCCGCCGCCGCGGGTGCGGACGAGGTGGGCACCGACGAGTTGGTCGCTCGTATCCAGGGCGGTTGGCTGGACTTCGACGCGGCGATCGCCACCCCGGACCAGATGGCCAAGATCGGCCGGATCGCGCGGATCCTGGGCCCGCGCGGCCTGATGCCGAACCCGAAGACCGGCACGGTGACCATGGACGTCGCCAAGGCCGTCTCGGACATCAAGGGCGGTAAGATCACCTTCCGGGTGGACAAGCACTCCAACCTCCACCTGATCATCGGCAAGGCGTCGTTCTCCGAGGCTCAGCTGATCGACAACTACGCGGCGGTGCTGGACGAGGTGCTGCGTTCGAAGCCGTCCGCGGCCAAGGGCAAGTACCTGAAGAAGGTCACCCTCACCACCACCATGGGCCCGGGCGTCCCGGTCGACCCGAACGCGGTGAAGAACCTGACCGAGGCTCCGGCCGAGGCCTGAGCACGACTGCCCTGACGGGGCCCCGCCACCCACGTGGCGGGGCCCCGTTCGTCTGTCCCGTGTGGCAGGCTCGCCCCCATGCGGCTCGAGGAGGTCTGGTTCCGCTACCAGCGGCGTGGCTCGTGGGTGCTGCGGGCGGCCGAGGCACGGATCGGCCCGGGCGAGGTGGCGGTCGTGCTCGGGCGTAACGGCGTCGGCAAGTCGACGCTGCTCCAGCTCGCCGCGGGCGGGCTCCGGCCGGCCCGCGGCCGGGTGGTCGACCGGCCCGCCGTCGTCGGCTGGGTGCCGGAGCGCTTCCCCGCCGACCAGCCGTTCACCGTGGCGCAGTACCTCACCGCGATGGGCCGGGTCGCCGGCCTCTCCGGGGCCGAGGCCGACCGGGCGGCGCGGCGCTGGGTCGACCGGCTCGGCCTGGCCGGGTTCCGGGACGTCCGGCTGCCCCAGCTGTCGAAGGGCACCGCACAGAAGGTCGGCCTGGCCCAGGCGTTGCTGCGCCCGCCCGGCCTGCTGGTCCTCGACGAACCCTGGGAGGGGCTGGACGCCGCCGCCCGGGAGCTGGTGCCGGAGGTCATCGGCGAGGTGCTGGCCGACGGCGGCACGGTGCTGGTCAGCGACCACCGCGGCGAGACGGTCCGGTTGCCCACGGCCCGGCGGTGGACGGTCGCCGACGGCACGGTGACCGAGCAGACGCCGTCCGAGGGCGCGGCGATGGCGGTGGTCGAGCTGATGGTCCCGGCCACCCGGGTCGCGGCCGCCGTCGCCCGGTTGCGCGCCGACGGCCATCACGTTCTCCGGGTACGCGACCACGCCGCCCCGCCTCCCGTCACGCGCCCCGACGCCGGGCCGGCCGGTGCCGCCCTCCCCGTCGAGCCGGCTCCGGTCGCGGTCGACGGCGGTGCGCCGGCAGACCCCGGCCAAGCCCCGGAGGTGGCCCGGTGACCGCGCTGGTCCGGCTGCGGCTGGCCGGCTTCCTGCGTACCGGACGGGCGCTGGCGCCGGTGCTGGCCGGCCTGCTGGCCCTCGGCGTCCTCTACGGCGGCGGCCGGGCCCAGCCGGCGGAGGCGTACGGCGTCTCGGCGGTGGTGCTGTTCCCGGTGCTGGCCTGGCAGACCAAGCTCCTGCTGGACGTCGAGCCGGACGTGCAGCGCCGGCTGGCCCGGGTGGTGGTCGGCCCGGCCCGCGAGCAGGCCGCCGGCCTGCTCGCCGCGGCCACGGCCGGGCTCGGCACGGTCGCCGTGGCGCTGATCCTCCCCTGGCTGGTGGGCGGGGTGGCCGGCCCGACCGGGCCGGGGGACCGGCCGGTGGCCGCCGGGGTGGCGCTCGGCCTCTGGGCTCACCTGCTCGCCCTGCCGGCGGCCGTGGCGCTGGGCGCCCTGTCCAGCCGGACGATCACCCGCACCGCCGGGTACGGCGTCGCGGTGCTCGCGGTCGGTGCGGTCGGCACCCTGGTCCTCGGGCTGAGCAGGTCGCTGGCGCCGTGGCTGGCGCCGCCGGTGATGCCCACCGCCCGGGCGCTGGCCGGCCCGCTGACCGGGTCGACGGCACTGCTGCTGAGCACCTGGGGGCTGATCTGGGCGGTGGTGGCCCTGACCGGCTACGCCTGGGCCCGCCGTACCCGCGCTTGATCGACTCGGTGTGCCGCACATCGGTGGCCCCCGACCCGGTCGACGGCGCGATACGCGGCAACCGGCCTTGAGGCCGAACCGGGTCGGGTGACCGGGGGCACTCCGGGGCGATTTGGTGGCGCCGGAGCACGTGGCGTAGTCTTGCCGGGTAGTTCCACCCAGAGACCGCTGGTCACCGTGCCCCGGCACGGTCGAAGGTCCCGCGATGACGGGCGACCCGCGCAGGGCGGCAAGCGAAAATCGGTGCTGTGTGTGGTCCGCCGACCGCGCCCGTCGTGCCGGCCCTCGCCCCGTGCGCCCTGCGCCGGGGCTTTTCTCGTTGTCGTGATGCCTCCGCGCCGTCGCGAGCCTTCGCTCGTCGTCGGCGTACCAGCTCCGAGCAACGAGAGAGGAGGGACATGGCGGACAAGCCGATCCGGGCCGACAAGGCCACGGCCGTCGCCGAGCTGACCGAGAGCTTCCGCAACGCGGGGGCGACCGTGCTCACCGAGTACCGCGGGCTCACGGTTTCCCAGCTCACCCAGCTGCGGCGCTCGCTCGGCAAGGAGACCAGCTACACGGTCGCGAAGAACACGCTGGCGAAGCGTGCCGCGACCGACGCGGGCATCTCCGGCCTCGACGAGCTGTTCACCGGTCCTACCGCGCTGACTTTCGTTTCGGGCGACGTCGTCGAGGCGGCGAAGGGGCTTCGCGACTTCGCGAAGGCCAACCCGAAGCTCGTCATCAAGGGCGGTGTCTTCGAGGGCAAGGCCATTTCCGCGGCCGAGGTCACGAAGCTCGCCGACCTGGAGTCCCGCGAGGTGCTGCTGGCCAAGCTGGCCGGCGCCATGAAGGGCAACCTGAGCAAGGCCGCGGCCCTGTTCCAGGCTCCGCTCTCCAAGGCCGCCCGCGCGGCGGCCGCCCTGGCGGACAAGCGCGAGAAGGAGGGCGCCGAGGCGGCCTGAGGCCCCACGGCGCACCCACGTTCTTAGTCAAACCATTAGGAAAGGACGCCAGACATGGCGAAGCTCAGCACCGACGAGCTGCTCGACGCGTTCAAGGAGATGACGCTGATCGAGCTCTCCGAGTTCGTGAAGCAGTTCGAGGAGACCTTCGAGGTCACCGCCGCCGCTCCGGTCGCCGTGGCCGCCGCGGCGCCGGGTGCCGCTCCGGCCGAGGCCGAGCCGGAGAAGGACGAGTTCGACGTCGTCCTCGACGCCGACGGTGGCAAGAAGATCCAGGTCATCAAGGTCGTGCGTGAGCTGACCGGCCTGGGCCTGAAGGAGGCCAAGGACCTGGTCGAGGCCGCGCCGAAGCCGGTCCTGGAGAAGGTCAACAAGGAGACCGCCGAGAAGGCCAAGGCCAAGCTCGAGGGCGAGGGCGCCAAGGTCACCCTCAAGTGACCTGAGGTCGACCTGACGCGCGTCCGGCTCACGTGAGCCGGGGCACACCGCGTCGCGGCGGGCGGTGATCCGAACCCGGATCGCCGCCCGCCGTGGTTGGCGGGGTACCCGGTGGCAGCGGGGTGAGCAGGGCATCCAGCGTCCGCGTACGGCTCAGACAGCGACGCCTGTCGGTAGTCCGTCGGGGGGAAAGCCATCTCGACCGGTCACCGGCCCTTGACGCGGCACGGGCTGGCAGGCACGCTGGCACCAGCAAGACCTTCCGCGCTTGCAACGGCCACCTCCTGGGTATGGCAGCGACAGCAACACCGTCGCGTCACCCGGGCGGCCCGGCAGGGACGTCGCGTTCCGAGCGGCCCGGCAGACCCGGTTTTCTGAGGGTCCCGAGGCAAGTTCCGCGACGACCTGCGGGGTGGGCTGGACAGCGGTTAGCCTCTCGGCTACACTGCTAGTTTGCGCTGCCTTCCGACTTGACCCCTGCTCGGAAATGTCCGTTTGTGGATAATTCTGGTGGGGTCATTGGAGTGCACGCGTACCAGCCGTTCTGCAGCACCGGTCCTCGGAAGGACGCATCTTGGCAGCTTCCCGCCCTGCGAAGACCAGTCGTACGTCGAGCGCATTCGCGCCCCGCCGAGTTTCTTTCGGCAGGATCACGGAACACCTCGAGGTCCCCAACCTCCTCGCCATTCAGAACGAGTCCTTCGACTGGCTCGTCGGCAACGAGGCTTGGCAGGGCCGGTCGGCGGACGACCCGCACGCACGCTCGGGTCTCGCGGAGATCCTCGACGAGATCAGTCCCATTGAGGACTTCTCCGGCACCATGTCGCTCTCCTTCTCGGCTCCGCGCTTCGACGAGGTCAAGGCCTCGATCGAGGAGTGCAAGGAGAAGGACCTGACCTACTGCGCCCCGCTGTTCGTCACGGCGGAGTTCACCAACAACACCACCGGCGAGATCAAGAGCCAGACGGTGTTCATGGGTGACTTCCCGATGATGACGCCGAAGGGCACCTTCATCATCAACGGCACCGAGCGCGTCGTGGTCAGCCAGCTCGTCCGCTCGCCCGGCGTCTACTTCGACAAGCAGCCCGACAAGACCTCCGACCGCGACCTCTCCAGCGTCAAGGTCATCCCCAGCCGGGGTGCCTGGCTGGAGTTCGACATCGACAAGCGCGACACGGTCGGCGTCCGCATCGACCGCAAGCGCCGGCAGGCCGTCACCGTCCTGCTCAAGGCCATCGGGTGGTCGGCGGAGCAGATCCGCGAGAAGTTCGGCTGGTCCGAGCTGATGATGACCACGCTCGAGAAGGACCACATCGCCGGCCAGGACGAGGCGCTGCTGGACATCTACCGCAAGCTCCGTCCGGGTGAGCCGCCGACCCGCGAGAACGCCCAGACCCTGCTGGACAACCTCTTCTTCAACCCGAAGCGGTACGACCTGGCCAAGGTCGGGCGGTACAAGTTCAACAAGAAGCTCGAGATCGACGTCCCGATCACCACCGGGACGCTGACCGAGGACGACATCGTCGCCACCGTCGAGTACCTCTGCCGGCTGCACGCCGGCGAGGAGGGCTACGAGGCCGACGACATCGACCACTTCGGCAACCGTCGCCTGCGTACGGTGGGCGAGCTGATCCAGAACCAGGTCCGGGTCGGCCTGTCCCGGATGGAGCGGGTCGTCCGTGAGCGGATGACCACCCAGGACGTCGAGGCGATCACCCCGCAGACCCTGATCAACATCCGCCCGGTGGTGGCGGCGATCAAGGAGTTCTTCGGTACGTCGCAGCTGTCCCAGTTCATGGACCAGACCAACCCGCTGGCGGGCCTGACCCACCGGCGCCGGCTGAGCGCGCTCGGCCCGGGTGGTCTCTCCCGGGAGCGGGCCGGCTTCGAGGTCCGGGACGTGCACCCGTCGCACTACGGCCGGATGTGCCCGATCGAGACGCCGGAAGGCCCGAACATCGGTCTGATCGGCGCGCTCTCCACCTTCGCCCGGGTCAACCCGTTCGGCTTCATCGAGACGCCGTACCGGAAGGTCGTCGACGGCCGGGTCACCGACCAGATCGACTACCTGACCGCGGACGAGGAGGACCGGTTCGTCAAGGCGCAGGCCAACGCCCCGCTGAAGTCCGACGGGTCGTTCGCCGAGGATCGCGTCCTGGTCCGCCGTAAGGGCGGCGAGACCGAGGACGTGCCGCCGGCGGCCGTGGACTACATGGACGTCTCGCCGCGGCAGATGACCTCCGTCGCGACCGCGATGATCCCGTTCCTCGAGCACGACGACGCCAACCGCGCGCTCATGGGCGCGAACATGCAGCGCCAGGCGGTGCCGCTGGTCAAGGCCGAGTCGCCGCTGGTCGGTACGGGCATGGAGTACCGCGCGGCCGTGGACGCCGGTGACGTCGTCGTCGCCGAGGTCGGCGGCGTGGTCGAGGACCTCTGCGCCGACTACATCACCGTCCACCAGGACGACGGCCACCGCCGGACGTACCTGCTGCACAAGTTCCGCCGCTCCAACGCCGGCTCCTGCGTCAACCAGAAGCCGGTCGTCTTCGAGGGCGACCGCGTCGAGGCCGGCCAGGTCATCGCCGACGGTCCGTGCACCGACGAGGGCGAGATGGCGCTCGGGCGCAACCTGCTCGTGGCGTTCATGACCTGGGAGGGCCACAACTACGAGGACGCGATCATCCTGTCGCAGCGCCTCGTGCAGCAGGACGTGCTCACCTCGATCCACATCGAGGAGCACGAGGTCGACGCCCGGGACACCAAGCTCGGCCCGGAGGAGATCACCCGCGACATCCCGAACGTCAGCGAGGAGATGCTCGCCGACCTCGACGAGCGCGGCATCATCCGGATCGGCGCCGAGGTCGTTCCCGGCGACATCCTGGTCGGCAAGGTCACCCCGAAGGGTGAGACCGAGCTGACCCCCGAGGAGCGGCTGCTCCGCGCGATCTTCGGCGAGAAGGCGCGCGAGGTCCGGGACACCTCGCTGAAGGTGCCGCACGGTGAGACCGGCACGGTCATCGGCGTGCGTACCTTCTCCCGCGAGGACGGCGACGAGCTGCCCCCGGGCGTCAACGAGCTGGTCCGGGTCTACGTGGCCCAGAAGCGCAAGATCCAGGACGGTGACAAGCTCGCGGGCCGTCACGGCAACAAGGGCGTCATCTCCAAGATCCTGCCGATCGAGGACATGCCGTTCCTGGAGGACGGCACCCCGGTCGACATCGTGCTGAACCCGCTCGGTGTGCCGTCCCGGATGAACATCGGCCAGGTCCTGGAGACCCACCTCGGGTGGGTGGCCAAGACCGGCTGGAGCGTCGACGGCGACGACACCGAGTGGAAGCGCCAGCTCCGCTCGATCAACGCGCACGAGTCCGAGCCGGACACCAACGTGGCCACCCCGGTCTTCGACGGTGCCCAGGAGGAGGAGATCTCCGGTCTGCTCGCGTCGACCCTGCCCAACCGGGACGGCAAGCAGCTGATCGGCTCCTCCGGCAAGGCTCGGCTGTTCGACGGTCGCTCCGGCGAGCCGCTGCCGGACCCGATCGCGGTCGGCTACATCTACATCCTGAAGCTCAACCACCTGGTCGACGACAAGATCCACGCCCGGTCGACCGGCCCGTACTCGATGATCACGCAGCAGCCGCTGGGTGGTAAGGCGCAGTTCGGTGGCCAGCGCTTCGGCGAGATGGAGTGCTGGGCGATGCAGGCGTACGGCGCCGCGTACGCCCTGCAGGAGCTGCTGACGATCAAGTCCGACGACGTCCTGGGCCGGGTCAAGGTCTACGAGGCGATCGTCAAGGGCGAGAACATCCCCGAGCCGGGCATCCCGGAGTCGTTCAAGGTGCTGCTCAAGGAGCTGCAGTCGCTGTGCCTCAACGTCGAGGTGCTCTCCAGCGACGGTGTGGCCCTGGAGATGCGCGAGACCGACGACGAGGTGTTCCGGGCCGCGGAGGAGCTGGGCATCGACCTGTCCCGGCGCGAGCCGAGCTCGGTCGAAGAGGTCTGAGGTGAGCGGTCGGGGGCCGGTCCGCCGGCTCTCGACCCCGCCCATTAGCTAAGCAGTACAGACGACGACATAGGGGACATAGTGCTCGACGTCAACTTCTTCGACGAGCTGCGCATTGGCCTCGCCACCGCCGACGACATCCGTCAGTGGTCCCACGGCGAGGTCAAGAAGCCCGAGACCATCAACTACCGCACCCTGAAGCCGGAAAAGGACGGGCTCTTCTGCGAGAAGATCTTCGGTCCGCAGCGGGACTGGGAGTGCTACTGCGGTAAGTACAAGCGGGTCCGCTTCAAGGGCATCATCTGCGAGCGCTGCGGCGTCGAGGTGACCCGCTCCAAGGTTCGCCGGGAGCGGATGGGTCACATCGAGCTGGCCGCTCCGGTGACCCACATCTGGTACTTCAAGGGCGTCCCGAGCCGGCTGGGCTACCTGCTGGACCTCGCCCCGAAGGACCTCGAGAAGATCATCTACTTCGCCTCGTACGTCGTGACGAGCGTGGACGCCGAGGCGCGTCACCGTGACCTCTCGACCATCGAGAACGAGATCCTGGCCGAGAAGCGGCAGGCCGAGAACAGCCGCGACTCGGAGATCGAGAAGCGGGCCGCCAAGCTCGAGGCCGACCTGGCCGAGCTGGAGGCCGAGGGCGCGAAGGCGGACGTCCGGCGCAAGGTCAAGGAGGGCGGAGAGCGCGAGATGCGCCAGATCCGCGACCGGGCCCAGCGCGAGATCGACCGCCTCGACGAGGTCCTCGACACCTTCCGCAAGCTCGAGCCGAAGCAGCTGGTCACCGACGAGCTGCTCTACCGCGAGCTGCGCGACCGCTTCGGCGAGTACTTCACCGGCGGCATGGGCGCCGAGGCCATCAAGGCGCTGGTCCAGAACATGGACCTCGACGCCGAGGCCGAGAGCCTGCGCGAGACCATCCGCTCTGGCAAGGGCCAGCGGAAGATCCGGGCGCTCAAGCGGCTGAAGGTCGTCGCGGCGTTCCAGAACACCCGCAACTCGCCGCTCGGCATGGTGCTGGACTGCGTCCCGGTCATCCCGCCGGACCTGCGTCCGATGGTGCAGCTGGACGGTGGCCGCTTCGCGACCTCTGACCTGAACGACCTGTACCGCCGGGTGATCAACCGGAACAACCGGCTCAAGCGGCTGATCGACCTCGGCGCGCCCGAGATCATCGTCAACAACGAGAAGCGGATGCTCCAGGAGGCCGTCGACGCGCTGTTCGACAACGGCCGCCGCGGCCGGCCGGTCACCGGGCCGGGCAACCGCCCGCTGAAGTCGCTCTCCGACATGCTCAAGGGCAAGCAGGGCCGGTTCCGCCAGAACCTGCTGGGCAAGCGTGTCGACTACTCCGGCCGCTCGGTCATCGTGGTCGGCCCGAAGCTCAAGCTGCACCAGTGCGGCCTGCCCAAGCAGATGGCGCTGGAGCTGTTCAAGCCGTTCGTGATGAAGCGGCTGGTCGACCTCAACCACGCGCAGAACATCAAGTCCGCCAAGCGGATGGTCGAGCGGCAGCGGCCGGTCGTGTGGGACGTGCTGGAGGAGGTCATCGGCGAGCACCCGGTCCTGCTGAACCGGGCGCCGACCCTGCACCGGCTGGGCATCCAGGCCTTCGAGCCGCAGCTGGTCGAGGGCAAGGCCATCCAGATCCACCCGCTGGTCTGCACCGCGTTCAACGCCGACTTCGACGGTGACCAGATGGCGGTCCACGTGCCGCTGTCCGCCGAGGCCCAGGCCGAGGCGCGGATCCTGATGCTGTCGTCGAACAACATCCTCAAGCCGGCCGACGGCAAGCCGGTCACCATGCCCACCCAGGACATGGTCATCGGTCTCTACCACCTCACCCACCTCACCCCCGGTGGCAAGGGTGAGGGCCGGGCGTTCAGCTCGGACGCCGAGGCGCGGATGGCGTACGACAGCGGCGATCTGCACCTGCAGGCCCCGGTCAAGATCCGGCTGCGCGACATCGTCGGGGTCGACAACGGCGCCGGCGCCGAGCCGTGGGTCGCGCCCGAGGGCTGGGTCGAAGGCGAGCCGGTGACGGTGGAGACGACCCTGGGCCGGGTCCTGTTCAACGAGACGCTGCCGCAGGGCTACCGCTTCGTGAACTACGAGATCCGCAAGGGCCAGCTCTCCGCGATCGTCAACGACCTCGCCGAGCGCTTCCCGAAGGTGGCCCTCGCGGCCACCCTGGACGGGCTCAAGGAGGCCGGTTTCCACTGGGCCACCTGGTCCGGCGTCACCATCGGCATGGAGGACGTCATCGCTCCGCCGCGCAAGCGGGAGATCCTGGAGCGGTACGAGAAGGAAGCCGACCGGATCGACAAGCAGTACCAGCGTGGTCTGATGACCGCCGAGGAGCGCCGCGGCGAGCTCATCGAGATCTGGACCAAGGCGACCAACGAGGTCGCCAAGGAGATGGACAACGCGCTGCCGCAGGAGAACCCGCTGTGGAAGATGATCAACTCGGG
>NZ_JBEYER010000033.1:0-64834 GCF_040634005.1 Micromonospora sp. NPDC007271 | reverse complement strand
TCGATGACGCCGCCCCAGCGGTGGCTGAACCGGAGGCCCTCGAGCTGGGGAAAGGTGGCGAAGAAGTGGGAGGCCAACGCGGTGAAGGTGGCCTGCCGCTGCTCCAGTTCGGGAGCCATCCGGTTGCCGTAGTGGTAGACCGCGTCGTAGCCGCCGAAGAGGATCCGGTCGTCGGCGGTGAGCCGGTAGTAGTGGAACTGGTTGCCGACGTCGGCCAGCCCCTGCCGGTTCGCCCAGCCGACCGCCTTCCGCTGCTCCGCCGAGAGCGGCTCGGTCATCAGCGCGTAGTCGTAGACCGGCACCAGCCAGGCGCGCAGCCGGCGCAGCAGCGGCGGGAACGCGTTGGTGGCGAGCACCACCCGCCGGGCCCGGACCGCGCCGGGCGCCCCGTCGGGGCCGCCGGCCGTCGTCGCGCGCAGCGCGCCGCCGTCGCGGCACAGGCCGGCGACCCGGGTGCGCTCGTGCAGCCGTACGCCCAGGTCGAGGGCGACGCGGCGCAGCCCCCAGGCGAGCTTCGCCGGGTCGAGCATGGCCACCCGGTCCCGGTCCCACATCCCGCCGAGGTACGTCGGCGAGTCCACCTCGGCGCGTACCTCGTCGCGGTCGAGCAGCCGGACGTCGTGGCCGTACCGGCGGGCCAGCTCGGCGTCCTCGACGAGCCCGGCGAGCTGGTACGGCTCGACGGCCACCGCCAGCTCGCCGGTCCGCTCGAGGTCGCAGTCGATGCCGTGCCGCTCGACCGTGGCGGCGATGGCGTCCAGGTTGTCCCGGCCGAGCCGTTCCAGCTCGTCGATCTCGCCGGGGAACCGGTCGACGCCGTTGGCGAGGCCGTGGGTGAGCGAGGCGGCGCAGAATCCGCCGTTACGCCCCGACGCCGCCCAGCCGCAGGTGCCCGCCTCGAGCAGGAGCACGTCCCGGTCGGGCTCGGCCTCCTTCGCCAGCAGTGCGGTCCACAGCCCGGCGTACCCGCCGCCGACCACCAGCAGGTCGGCGTCGTGCGTACCGGTCAGCGGCGGCAGCGGGTCGGGGCGTTCCGGTCGGTCCAGCCAGTACGGGACGGGCGCGGCGTCGGCCAGCGCCCGGCCGGTATGCGGGAGTTTCATGATCCGCTCTTCGCCGTCTGCTTGGCGGCGACGGTCGCCGCGAGGGCGGCGCGTCGGGCCCGCCGGCCCTGCAGCGAACTGGCCCCGACGAGCAGCAGCGCGATCGCGAACATCGCCGTGCCGATGACGTTGACCTGCGGCGGGATGCCCCGCTGGGCGGCGCCCCAGACGAACATCGGGAAGGTGACGGTGGTGCCGGCGTTGAAGTTCGTGATGATGAAGTCGTCGAAGCTGAGCGAGAAGGAGAGCAGCGCGGCGGCCACGATGCCGGGCAGCACCAGGGGCAGGGTGATCCGCCGGAAGGTCTGCCACTCGCTGGCGTACAGGTCCATGGCGGCCTCTTCCAGGCGCCGGTCCATGCCGGCGAGCCGGGCCTTCACGGTGACCACCACGAACGACACGCAGAACATCACGTGCGCGATGACGATGGTCCAGAAGCCCTGCGGCACCCCGGCGGCCACGAAGAGGGCGAGCAGCGAGGTGCCCATCACCAGCTCCGGGGTGGCCATCGGCAGGAAGATCAGTCCGTTGATCCCGGCCCGGCCCTTGAAGCCGTGCCGGACCAGGGCGAACGCCATCAGCGTGCCGAGGATGGTGGCGACCACCGTGGCGATCAGCCCGATCTCCATGCTGAGGAGCACCGCATCGCACATGTCGGCGGTGGCGCAGGGCTGCGTCCAGTTGTCCAGGGTGAACTCGTTGAAGTCGTAGGACAGCCGGCCCGCCGGGCGGTTGAAGGAGAGCCCGGCGACCACCAGGATCGGCAGCGAGAGGTAGCCGAGGACGAGCAGGGCGACGCCCATCACCCAACGGTCGGCCAGCCAACGGGACAGCCTCACAGCACCTCCTCCGTGCCGGCCTTGCGCAGGTAGCCGAAGACGATCGCGAGGATCGCGGCCATCAGCAGGAACGACAGGGCCGCGCCCTGCGGGTAGTCCAGCCGGACCAGGAACGCCGATTCGATGGCGTTGCCGATCATGTAATCGTTCTGGGTGCCGAGCAGCCGGGCGTTGATGTAGTCGCCGGTGGCCGGGATGAAGAAGAGCAGCGTGCCGGCGATCAGCCCGGGCATGGACAGCGGCAGGGTGACCTTTTGGAAGGCCCGCAGCGGGCTCGCGTACAGGTCGCTCGCCGCCTCCAGGAGCCGGGGATCCAGCCGCTCCAGGTTCGCGTACAGCGGCAGCACCAGGAAGGGCAGGAAGTTGTACACCAGGCCGAGCACCACCGCGATCGGGGTGGCCAGCAGCCGGCCGTCCGGCCCGAGCAGGTGCACGTCCCGCAGCAGCCCGACCAGCCAGCCGTTGTCGGACAGGATGGTCTTCCAGGCCAGCGTACGGACCAGGAAGCTGGTGAACATCGGCGCGACCACCGCGACCAGCAGCAGGTTCTTCCAGCGGCCGGCCTTCTGCGCGATCGCGTACGCCAGCGGGTAGCCCATCAGCAGGGCCAGCACCAGCGCGATCGCCGAGTAGGCGAACGACCGGACGAAGTGCGGCCAGTACTCCTGCAGGGCCGCCGGATAGTTGCCAAAGGCCCAGGTCATCGCGTACCCGGTGGCGAGGGATCCGCTCGGGTCGTAGAGGCTGGCCGCGGCGAGCTGGAACAGCGGCAGGGCGAAGAAGACCAGCAGCCAGGCGGCACCGGGCAGCAGCAGCAGGTACGGCAGCAGCCGGGACCGCCCCCGCCGGGACGCCGGCGGCGCTGCCGGCTGCCCCGAGGCGGTCGGTACGTGAGCCAGGGCGCTCATGGCGCCACCTCGCTGCGCCCGCTCATGAGAGCACACCCACCGGCTGGTCGAGCAGCGGAGCGGTCTGGTCGTCCTCACCGGAGTCGCGGGCCAGCAGGAACGCGTGCCGCGGGTTCCAGTGCGCCACCACCGTGGCGCCGACCGGCACCTGCCCGCCGAGGCCGCTGTTGGCCGAGAAGGCGGAGAGCTCGCTGCCCCACGGCGTCTTCACCAGGTACTGGGTGCTCACGCCGACGTAGGAGGCGTCGGTCACCACGCCGCCGACGTGCTGGTGTCCGGCGGGCACCTCGTCAGGGCGGGCGACCAGGTGCAGCTTCTCGGGGCGTACCCCGAGGAAGATCGGCCCCCGCTCGACGCGGGACCGGCCGGCGGGCACCGAGAAGCGCCCGCCGTGCGAGGTGACCAGCACGTCGTCCCCGCTGGACCCGGCGGCCTCGCCGGCGAGCAGGTTGGACTGGCCGAGGAAGTTCGCGACGAACGCGGTGGCCGGGTACTCGTAGATGTCGGCGGGGGCGCCGAGCTGCTCGATCCGGCCGGCGTTCATCACCGCGACCGTGTCGGCCATGGTCATGGCCTCCTCCTGGTCGTGGGTGACGTGCACGAAGGTGATGCCGACCTCGGTCTGGATCCGCTTCAGCTCGAGCTGCATCTGCCGGCGCAGCTTCAGGTCGAGCGCGCCGAGCGGCTCGTCCAGCAGCAGCACCTGCGGGTGGTTGATCAGCGCGCGGGCCAGCGCGACCCGCTGCTGCTGGCCGCCGGAGAGCTGGGCGGGCTTACGGCGGCCGTACCCTTCGAGCTGCACCAGCGCGAGCATCTGCTCGACCTGCTCGGTCACCTTGCGGATGCCGCGCCGACGCAGCCCGAAGGCCACATTCTCGTGGATGTCGAGGTGCGGGAAGAGCGCGTAACTCTGGAACACGGTGTTCACCGGCCGCTTGTACGGGCGCAGCCCGGCGATGTCCCGGTCACCGAGCAGCACCTGCCCGCTGGTCGGCTCCTCCAGCCCGGCGATCATCCGCAGCGTGGTGGTCTTGCCGCAGCCCGACGCCCCGAGCAGGGCGAAGAACGAGCCCTGCGGGATGGTCAGGCTGAGGTCGTCCACCGCGGTGAACACACCGAACCGTTTGGTGAGGTTGGCCAGGCGCAGGTCGCCGGCCGGTGTCTCGTGCCCCATCGTTCTCACGCCCCGATGACCTTCTGGAACTTGGCCTCGTACTCCCGCTCCTGCTTCTCGTCGAGGGCCATGAAGCCCTTGGTCTTCGACAGCATCTCCTCGTCGGGGAAGATGAGCGGGTTCTTGGCCAGGTCTGGATCGATCTTCTCCATCTCGGCCTGCGCGCCCTTGACCGGGCAGATGTAGTTGACGTAGGCGGCGAGCTTCGCGGCCACCGCCGGCTCGTAGTAGTAGTTGATCAGCTCTTCGGCGTTCGCCTTGTGCGTGGCCTTGTTCGGCACCAGCATGTTGTCGGACCAGAGCATCGCGCCGGACTCGGGCATCACGAACTTGATGTTCTCGTTGTCGAAGCCCAGCTGGATCACGTCGCCGGACCAGCAGATGCAGGCGGCGATGTCACCCTTGTTGAGGTCCTGCGAGTAGTCGTTGCCGGTGAACTTGCGGATCTGTCCGGAGTCGACGGCCCGCTGCAGTTTGGCCAGCGCGTCGTCGAACTGGGCGGTGGTGAAGTTCGAGGGGTCGTGGCCGTTGGACTGCAGCATCAGGCCCATGGTGTCCCGCATCTCGGACAGCGCGGTCACCTTGCCCTTGAGGTCCGAGCGGGTGAGCAGCTCGTCGATCGTCCGGATCTCCTTGGTCACCTTGGCGTTGTACGCGAGCGCGGAGAGGCCGGACTGCCACGGGACGGAGAGCTGGCGCTCCGGGTCGAAGGAGACGTTGCGCAGCGTGGGCAGGAGGTTGGCCTCGACGTTGGGCAGCTTCGACTTGTCCAGCTTCTGGAGCCAGCCGAGGCGGACCATCCGCGCCGCCATCCAGTCGGTGAGGACCATCAGGTCCCGCCCGGTCGGCTGGCAGCCGGCGAGCTGGTTCTGCACCTTGCCGAAGAACTCGTTGTTGTCGTTGATGTCCTCGGTGTACGTCACCTGGATGCCGGTCTTGGCGATGAAATCGTCGACGGTGGGCCGCTTGGACTCGTCCTTCTCGTCGAGGTCGATGTACTGCGGCCAGTTCGAGAAGGCCAGTTTCTTCTCGCTCGCGGAAAGATCATCGCTCTTGCAACCGGCCTCGGTCTGCTGAGCGCCCTTGGTGCCGCAGCCGGCCAGGGCACCCGCGGTGGCGAGCATCGCGGCCGAGCCGAGGGTGCCGGTGAGCAGACCACGCCGGGTAAGGGGCCCGAGGGGACTACGCATGTGACGACTCCTATGGGGGGGCATCGTCGGCGCCGGTACCAAGGGGGATGCGCCAACGGGAGGGTCAATGGCGATGGACGACTGATCCTGACATGAGGTGACCTTCCTTACAAGGGATTCCGTTGCGGGAATAGCCATGGACCACGAAATACGCCAGACTGCGGCGGGCATTACGCTCAGCGCGAGGCATTCGGACATGGGGAGCGCACGATGATCAACCGGCAGACCGAGCAGGGGAACGGCACGCGACGCGTCACCGTGCGTGAAGGTGCCAGTCACGTACTGCTCGATGACGTGGCCAAGCAGATCATCGAACAGCTCCAGGAGGACGGCCGGCGCCCCTACGCGACCATCGGCAAGGCGGTCGGCCTCTCCGAGGCGGCGGTCCGCCAGCGGGTGCAACGCCTGCTCGACGCCGGGGTCATGCAGATCGTCGCCGTGACCGACCCGCTCCAGCTCGGCTTCCCCCGCCAGGCCATGATCGGCCTGCGTTCCGACGGGGACCTGGAGAGCGTGGCCGACCGGCTCGCCGAGTTCGAGGAGATCGACTACGTGGTCATCACGGCCGGGTCGTTCGACCTGCTGGCCGAGGTGGTCTGCCGCAACGACGCACACCTGCTGGAGATCCTCCAGAAGCTGCGCACGGTCCCCAACGTGGTGTCGACCGAGGCGTTCGTCTACCTCAAGCTGCGCAAGCAGACCTACAGCTGGGGCACGGCCTGACGGCTACGACTGCCGCCGCTTGGCCTGCTCGACGAAGGCGTGCCAGGCGGCCGGGGTGAAGGCGAGGGTGCCGCCGTCGCGGTCCTTACTGTCCCGCACCAGCACGCGGCCGGGCAGGTTGTCGGCCACCTCGACGCAGTCGCCGCCGTTGTTGCTGCTGCGGGTGGCGGTACGCCAGCGGGCGTCGGTCAGCTCCATGTCCTCGCCACTTCCCTGATCAGCTCGATCGACCGGCGGCAGGGGAACGCCTCCCCGGTGACGCTCTCCCACCTGCGGCCAAGAGTAGCAATGTCGAGAGGATCGCTCTCGATCTGACCACGGAGCTGATTGTCCAGGTAGGCCACCTCCGTGCCGTCGGGCAGCCGGGCGAGCATGAACGGGCCGGCCAGACCGGTGTGCCACGGGCCGTCGGACGGGATCACCCGGACCTGGACGTGTTCCAGCTCGGCCATCGCCGTCAGGTGGGCGAGCTGGCCGGCCATCACCACCCGGTCACCGACCAGCCGGCGTAGCACCATCTGCGCCCGGCCGCCAGCCAGCGCGCCGCCGTCTTCGGGTCGACCCGGACCTTCTCCGCGAGCGACTCGACGGTCTCTCCCTTCTCCGCCATCGCCACCCGCAGCACCTCGTTCGCCATCCGAGCCTCCCGTCCGGTCACGTATGGCCGGCAGGGTAGCGACGCTCCGTGTCGATGTCCGCGCCGAACCGACGTGTCGCGCCTGGATCTCTCTGCGGCATCTCGCGTGGCCGCAGGGTGCCCGGCAAAGGCCCTGGACCCGTCCCTTCAAGCCGCCGCACCTCAGGGGCATCCAAGATCAACGCGGCGTGCGACAAACTGCGGTCTCCTGGAGGCCGAACAGCACGACTTGCCGCATCCCGCGCACGGCCCAGCTCCCGGGCGAGCCAGCTCACGGCTGATCAAGGGGTCTACGAGCGATATCGCGAACGAGTCAGCTCCGAAGGGCCGGAAACCACCACAGCGACCCCAGCAAAGGCACTGCGGAATCCGTTGCGGTTGCAAACACCACTCGCTGAATTCGTTGCGATAACCCGTCAGCACTTGCGTTATCAACACCGACTGTGGCATAACCGTGGGCAGAGCGGCCGGTCTTCACCCCTGACCGGCCCGAGACCCGATGGGGCTGACATGGCCAACGCAACCGACCACCTCTGGATGCACTTCACCCGGATGGCCAGCTACTCCGCAGGCGAGGTACCGACGATCGTGCGCGGCGAAGGCGCCTACGTCTGGGACTCGCAGGGCCGCCGCTACCTGGACGGACTCGCCGGGCTCTTCGTAGTCAACGCCGGCCACGGCCGTACGGAACTCGCCGAGGCGGCCGCCAAGCAGGCCGCCGAACTGGCCTACTTCCCCCTGTGGTCGTACGCCCACCCGAAGGCCGTCGAGCTGGCCGAGAAGGTCGCCTCGCTGACCCCCGGCGACCTGAACCGCGTCTTCTTCACCACCGGTGGCTCAGAGGCGGTCGAGGCGGCGTGGAAGCTGGCGCGGGCCTACTTCAAGCGCACCGGCCAGCCGAACAAGCACAAGGTGGTCAGCCGCTACATCGCCTACCACGGCACCTCGATGGGCGCGCTGTCGATCACCGGCCTGCCCGGCATCAAGAGCGACTTCGAGCCGCTCGTGCCCGGCGGCATCAAGGTGCCGAACACCAACTTCTACCGGGCCCCGGAGCACGGCGACGACCCGGAGGCGTTCGGCCGCTGGGCCGCCGAGGAGATCGGCCGCGCCATCGAGCGCGAGGGGCCGGACACGGTCGCCGCGGTCTTCCTGGAGCCGGTGCAGAACTCCGGCGGCTGCTTCCCGCCGCCGCCCGGGTACTTCCAGCGGGTCCGGGAGATCTGCGACGCGTACGACGTGCTGCTCGTCTCCGACGAGGTGATCTGCTCGTGGGGCCGGCTCGGCGAGTACTTCGGCGCCGCCCGGTACGGCTACCAGCCCGACATCATCACCACCGCCAAGGGCATCACCTCCGGGTACGCCCCGCTCGGCGCGATGATCGCCAGTGAGCGGCTGATGGAGCCGTTCCTCACCGAGACCGGCATGTTCGCGCACGGGGTGACCTTCGGCGGCCACCCGGTCTCCTGTGCGGTGGCGCTGGCCAACCTGGAGGTCTTCGCCCGCGAGGACCTGATCGGGCACGTCCGGGCCAACGAGGGCGCCTTCCGGTCCACCCTGGAGAAGCTCACCGACCTGCCGATCGTCGGCGACGTCCGGGGCGACGGCTACTTCTACGGCATCGAGCTGGTCAAGGACAAGACGACCCGGGAGACCTTCGACGAGGCCGAGTCGGAGCGGCTGCTGCGCGGGTTCCTCTCCACCGCGCTCTTCCAGGCCGGGCTCTACTGCCGCGCCGACGACCGGGGCGACCCGGTGGTGCAGCTCGCCCCGCCGCTGATCGCCGACCAGCAGCAGTTCGACGAGATCGAGCAGATCCTGCGGGCCGTGCTGACCGAGGCATGGGCACGGCTCTGAGCGGCGGCTCAGGTTCGGTCGGGGCCGGGACTCGCGACGGCGAGGACCGGCCCCGCGCCGTCGGCCCCGCCACCGCCGACCGCGACGGGGTCGGGGACACCGACCGGACCCGGGTACGCCGGCTGCCCGACCTCGCCGTCCACGACCGGGCGGTCCTGCACGCCGTGCTCGACGCCGGCCGGGTCGCCCATCTCGCCATCGCCGACGGCGCCCAGCCGTACGCGCTGCCCGTCGCGTACGCCCGCGACGGCAACCGGGTGCTGGTGCACGGCTCCACCGGCAGCCGTCTCTTCCGGCACCTCGCCGCCGGCGCCCCGGCCTGTCTCACCGTCACCCTGCTCGACGGACTCGTGCTGGCCCGCAGCGCCTTCGAGTCCTCGATGAACTACCGGTGCGCGATGGTGCTCGGGAGCCTCGCCGTGCTGAACGGCGACGACAAGCTCGCCGGCCTGGAGCGGCTCTCCGAGCACCTGCTCCCCGGCCGCTGGGCACAGGTCCGGCCGCCCTCGCCGAAGGAGCTGGCGGCCACCCTGCTCCTCGCCCTGCCGCTGGACGAGTGCTCGCTGAAGATCAGCGCCGGGCCGCCCGACGACCCCGAGGACGACCTCGACCGGCCGGTCTGGGCCGGGGTCGTACCAATCATGGAAAACTACGGGATCCCGCAGCCCGACCCGCGGCTGCGCCACGATCTGCCCCCACCGGAGTGGTGATGCGCTACCAGGAGCTGTCGTACTGGCTGTCCGGCGTGGACGAGCCGTTGACCCCGCGCCCCGGGTTGCCCGGCGACACCGACGCCGACGTGGCCATCGTCGGCGCCGGCTACACCGGCCTGTGGACGGCGTACTACCTGGCGCTGGCCGACCCGTCGCTGCGGATCGTCGTACTCGAGAAGGAGATCGCCGGGTACGGTGCGTCCGGCCGCAACGGCGGCTGGTGCTCGGCACTGCTTCCCACCTCGCTGCCCGCGCTGGCCCGCCGGCACGGCCGGGACCGGGCGCTGGACATGCAGCGAACCATGCACGAGACCGTCCGCGAGGTCGGCCGGGTGGTCGCCGCCGAGGGGATCGACTGTGACTGGCGGGCCGGTGGGACGGTGGTGCTGGCCCGCAGCGAGGTCCAGCTCGGCCGGGCCCGGGCCGCCGTGGCCGAGGCCCGGGAGTACGGCCTGGCCGACGAGGACCTGGTGCTCCTGGACGCCGCGGAGGCGGCCGCCCGCTGCCACGCCGAGGGGGTACGCGGCGGCACGTACACCCCGCACTGCGCCGCCCTGCACCCGGCGAAGCTGGTCCGCGGGCTGGCCCGGGCGGTGGAGCGCCGGGGCGTACGGATCTTCGAACGGACGCCGGTCACGGTCGTGCGCTCCGGTGCCGCGGTGACCCCCGCCGGGGTGGTCCGCGCCCCGGTGGTGGTCCGGGCGACCGAGGGCTTCACCTCCGCCCTGCGGGGGCAGCGACGCACCGTCGCGCCGGTCTACTCGCTCATGGTCGCCACCGAGCCGCTGCCCGAGGCGACCTGGGCGGAGATCGGGCTGGCCGAGCGGGAGACATTCTCCGACTACCGGCACGTCATCATCTACGGCCAGCGCACCGCCGACGGCCGGCTCGCCTTCGGCGGCCGGGGCGCGCCCTACCACTTCGGCTCCCGGATCCGTCCCGACTACGACCGGGAACCCCGGGTGTTCGCCGCGCTGCGCCGCGTGCTCGGCGAACTCTTCCCGGCGCTCGGGCCGGAGGTGCCGGTGAGCCACACCTGGGGCGGGCCACTCGGCGTGGCCCGGGACTGGACCGCCTCGGTGGGGCTGGATCGGTCGAGCGGTCTCGCCTGGGCCGGCGGCTACGTCGGCGACGGCGTCGGCACCAGCAACCTGGCCGGGCGTACGCTGGCCGACCTGATCCGGGGCGTGCCGAGCGACCTGACCGCGCTCCCCTGGGTCAACCACCGCTCTCCCCGGTGGGAGCCCGAGCCGCTGCGCTGGCTCGCGGTGAACGCCGGCCTGCGGATCATGTTCTCGGCCGACGAGGCGGAGCTGCGCACCGGCCGCCCGTCCCGCCGCGCCGCCGCCTTCTCCCGCCTCCTCGGCCACTGACCCCACTCACCTCTCCCGCCCCACCCCCACCGGCCGCATCCGGCCGCGCCGTCTCCGTTGATCAAGGAGTTTGCGTCGCCCCGAGCCCGGATCCCGACGCAAACTCCTTGATCAACCCGGACGGGGGCGGGGGGCGCGGGGCGGGGGGCGGGAGGGGGCGCGGTGGGGGTCAGTGGGTGGGGGGGATGACGCGGAGGTGGCCGCGACGGCCGGTCTGCTGGGGGTGCTGGGGGGCCACCTGGTCGTCCTCGGGCGGGCGCGGCGGCGCGGGGCGGGCGGCCTCGCGCACCGCCTCGGCCAGGGCGACCAGGTCGTCGGTGGTGGGCGGCGGGGGCTCGAACTCGCCCTCGTGCCGGACCACGTCCCAGCCGCGGGGCGCGGTCAGGCTGCGGGCGTGCGGCTCGCAGAGGTCGTACGTGTGCGGCTCGGCGAAGGCCGCCAGCGGACCCACCACAGCGGTCGACTCGTTGTAGACATAGGTCAATGTGGCGACCGCTTGCCGGGGGCAGCCGTTACGGGAGCAGCGCCGTGGTGACCTCACGGCGGCAGGGTATCTCCATTACCGGGTCCGGCGCACCGCTTCGCGTTGCGACACGCCCGTCTTGGTGATCACAAATCATCCGATCGGATCACCGGCACGCCACACCAGCGGCGCAACGGCGGACGGCCCGGCGGCGCGGGCTACCCTGTGCGTCATGACGAGCCCGGAACACCGCCGCCCCGGCTCCGGCCGGCGCACCCACCGCGACCGCCACGGGCGGGGGCTGCGGGGGCGGTTGGTGCCGGCCACCGTACCGCTGGCCCGGACCAAGGCCGAGGTCTTCGACGACCTGGTGCTGGACACGGTCGAGACCCTCGAACGCCGCTTCGCCAAGGAGCTGGCGGGCGTGGAGTTCGCCGTCGAGGACGTCCCGCCGGATCTGAACGTCTACGACTCGGACGTGCTGGAGGACGGCGAGGTGCCGCTCGCCCGGCTGCTGCCGGGGCGCCCGGGCCGGCAGGAGGTGCCACCGCGGATCGTGCTCTACCGGCGGCCACTGGAGTTCCGCGCGATGGACCGGGAGGATCTCGCGGACCTCGTACACGACGTGATCATCGAGCAGGTGGCGAACCTGCTCGGAGTGGACCCCGACGAGCTGGCCTGACCCGGCCCGCCCGTCACCGCCCGGCCGGCCCCCACCGGCCGAGCTGTCGGCCCGAGCCGGGCGGCCCCCACCGCCCCGGCCCGGTCCCGCCTCAGGCGGCTACCCGCCGCTTCAGCTTGCGCCGCTCCCGCTCGGAGAGCCCCCCCCAGATTCCGAACCGCTCGTCGTGCCCGAGGGCGTATTCCAGGCACTCCGTCTTGACCTCACACCGCGAGCAGATGCGCTTCGCCTCGCGGGTCGAGCCGCCCTTCTCGGGAAAGAACGCCTCCGGGTCGGTCTGCGAGCAGAGCGCCCGCTCCTGCCACTCCGGCGCGTTTCCGAGCAGGTCGGCCACCTCGAGCTGGCCGTCCATCAGTTGCCTCCTTGTCGCGCACCGGCGTCATCGCCGCTGCAACCCCCCACGCGAAAGGCGTGCTTGTCCGTCCGGTCACAATTTGTTGCGTTCCGAGCGAACAACCCCATTCAAATTACACGCGTGTAATACGTGCGCCGTCAAGCCAAACTTGATAATGGAGTCGCCCTCCCGACACCTTCCGGACGGCCATCTCCACCGCCCGAGCCTCGCAACCTGCCCTATCGATTCAGACCCCGGACGGGTAACGCCCTCTCCGGCGAGTTGCCCGACTTTTCTGCCGTGGCGGGCGCGGTGCGAACACCACCGGCGGCCCCCGGTGGAGGCTCCGGAAGGCCGGACCCCGGCGGCCGTCGCGGCACTGTCCAAGATCAGCATGTGGTTGGGAAAAGGTTAACGCGCCCCGCGCGGGACCGCCCGTCGAGCCGGCTCCCGCCGATCGCGCTCAGTCCACCATGTGGACGGAGCACGATGCGGACCGGGCCGGCCGATCAGTTCGTCTCCGGCGGCACGCTGGTCGGCCGGCCGAAATCGGCGACCGCGCCACCGGTGCCGGGGACCGCTCCGGCGGCTCTCCGCTCGTCCCACCAGGCGGTATGGAGACCGGCCGTCAGATCCGGGTGGACGGCACTGTGGAACGCCCGCCCCGCACGTGTCGCCGTCGTACCGCGGAGCGGGTGCGCGGCCCCTCCGGTCCGCGGCTGATCCCGATCTCGCGGCCGCCCAGTTCACGTCCGGTGTAGCTGCTCGGTGCGCCCGGAGTCGCCACCCGGGTCGAGCACGAGGCTGCTCCGCTCCGCCGGACCGCACAGATGTCCGTGCCCGCCCGGCTCCTGATTTCTGTCCGCGGAGGGGTTGTCGAAACCGTCGTAACGCAGCGCGTGGAACGGGAAGTCGCCGAGAAGCGGAAAACGACCGGTGGCATCCGGATAAGCACCGCCACGGTTGTCGATCCGAATCTCGGACCGGACGTCGTCGCCGTACTCGAAGAGGTTGGGGCCGGCGGCGGGGAGGGGCTACGCGCCGGCGTGACCGTAGGCGGTCGTCCGCCTGCGGGCCGGCCGGCCCGCCGCCGCCGCGATCGCCCGCAACTGCTCCTCCGTACGGGCCGAGCCGTTGCCCGAGCCGGCCATCCGGGAGATCGTCTCCTCCATCAGCGTGCCGCCCAGGTCGTTGCAGCCGCCCTGGAGCATCGCCACGGTGCCCTCGTCGCCGAGCTTCACCCAGGAACACTGGATGTTGGCGATTCGGCCGTGCAGCAGCAGCCGGGCCATCGCGTGCACCGCCCGGTTCTCCCGCCAGGTCGGCCCGGGACGGGCGATGCCGGCAAGGTAGATCGGCGCGTTGGTGTGCACGAACGGCAGCGCCACGAACTCGGTGAAGCCGCCGGTCCGGTCCTGCACCCCGGCCAGCACCCGGAAGTGTCCGAGCCACTGCCCCGGGTGGTCGACGTGGCCGTACATCATCGTGGAGCTGGACCGGACGCCCAGCTCGTGGGCCGTGGTCACCACCTCGACCCAGGCGGCGGCCGGCAGCTTGCCCTTGGTGAGCACCCAGCGGACCTCGTCGTCGAGAATCTCGGCGGCGGTGCCGGGGATGGTGTCCAGGCCGGCGTCACGGAGCTGGAGCAACCACTCCTTCACCGGCACGCCCGCCCTGGCGGCGGCGGTGGCGATCTCCATCGGCGAGAACGCGTGCACGTGCATCCCCGGCACCCGGGCCTTGATCGCCCGCACGAGGTCGGCGTAGCCGGTGACCGGCAGCTTCGGGTCGATGCCGCCCTGGAGGCAGACCTCGCTCGCCCCGGCCGCCCAGGCCTCCGCCGCCCGGTCGGCGACCTGCTCCACCGAGAGCCGGTACGCGTCGGCGTCGGTCTCCCGCTGGGCGAAGGCGCAGAACCGGCAGCCGACGTAGCAGACGTTGCTGAAGTTGATGTTGCGGTTGACCACGTAGGTGACGTCCTCGCCGACCGCGTCCCGGCGCACGTCGTCGGCGATCCGGCACAGCTCCTCCAGCGCCGGGCCGTCGGCGCCGAACAGCGCCAGCGCCGCGTCGGTGTGCCGGGGCTCCAGCAGCGCCGCCGGGTCGTCCGCGGCCAACCGCAGGCCGGCGCGCAGGTCGGGATCGCTCGACCCGCTCGTCGGGACGCTGACCCTGCCGGCGACCTCGGACCAGTCGCCGTAGACGCTGTCGAAGTCGCCCCGCCGGTCCCCGGTCCGCCCGCTGGTGTCGATGGTGGCGTGCAGGTCGGTCCGCCCGCCGAAGATCTCCTCCGGCTCCTGCCAGGGGCGGCCCACCGGGCGGGCCGCCTCGACCGCCAGGCCCGTCTCCGGATCGGCGAGGGCGGTGACGTGCGGCAGCAGGCGCGGATCCAGCCACGGGTCGCCCGCCCGGACGTACTCCGGGTAGATGGTCAACCGCTCGCGCAGGGTGAAGCCGGCCCGGGCGGTGTGCCGGGCCAGCTCGTCCAGCTGCGGCCAGGGGCGCTCCGGGTTGACGTGGTCCGGGGTGACCGGCGACACCCCACCCCAGTCGTCGATGCCGGCCCGCAGCAGCAGGTCGTACTCGCCGGCGATGAGGTTCGGCGGGGCCTGGACGCGGGCCTTCGGACCGAGCAGGATCCGGGCCACCGCGACCGTCGCGGCCAGGTCGTGCAGCTCGGCGTCCGGCATGCCACGCATCGCGGTGTCCGGCTTGGCGCGGAAGTTCTGCACGATCACCTCCTGGAGGTGGCCGTACTCCCGCATGCCCCGCCGGATCGCGAAGAGCGCGTCGACCCGCTCGGCCAGGGTCTCCCCGATGCCGATCAGGACGCCGGTGGTGAACGGCACCCCGACCCGGCCGGCGTCGTCGAGCACCCGGAGCCGGACCGCCGGCTCCTTGTCCGGCGAGCCGTAGTGCGGGCCGCCCGGCTCCGACCAGAGCCGGGTCGCCGTGGTCTCCAGCATCATGCCCATGCTCGGCGCCACCGGCTTGAGCCGGTGCAGCTCCGACCAGGACAGCACGCCCGGGTTGAGGTGCGGCAGCAGGCCGGTCTCCTCCAGCACCGCCACCGCACAGGCCCGCAGGTAGTCGAGGGTGGAGTCGTAACCGCGCTCGTCCAGCCACCGGCGGGCCGCCGGCCAGCGCTCCTCGGGCCGGTCGCCGAGGGTGAACAGCGCCTCCTTGCAGCCCTGCGCCGCGCCCTCCCGGGCGATCGCGAGGACCTCGTCCCGCTCCAGGTAGGCGGCCGGCAGCCGGTGCGGCACGGTGGCGAACGTGCAGTAGTGGCAGCGGTCCCGGCAGAGCCGGGTCAGCGGGATGAAGACCTTCTTCGAGAAGGTGACCACGCCCGGGCGGCCGGCCTCGCGCAGCCCGGCGTCACGTACCTCGCCGGCGATCCGGAGCAGCTCGTCGAGCGCGGGGCCACGCGCCGCCAGCAGTGCGCTCGCCTCGTCGCCGTCCAGCGCCCGGCCGGTCGCGGCCCGGCGCAGGGCCCGCCGCACACTAGCCTCCGTCGGCACGGACTCGCTGCGATCAACCATCCGCCCACCCTAAGCGCTGCCCACTTTGCGGACGCGAAGCCCGCGCCGGCCACCCCACGGTGGGCGATGGGCCAGCCTCGGCGGCGCGACGGCCACGTGCGGTGGGCACGGGACACCTGCGGCCGGCGTGTGCACCCCGCGTCGCGCGGTGGGTCCGCGTTCGCGCAGCGGGTGGCCTCCCCGGAACGGGAGGCCACCCGCTCCGTCAGCGCGGCTGGTTCGGGTCGTCCCGGTCGAAGCGCTGGGTACGGTCGCTGTCCTCGGGGGACGCCGGCTGGCCGGGCTCGGCCGGCTGACGCGGGATGGCCTGCGTCGGGTCGGCCGAGGGAGGCTGGCCGAAGGGCGGCGCCGGGTGCGGCGCACCGTACGAGGGCGTCGGCTGCGGAGTCCCGTACGGCGCGGCGGACTGCGGAGTCCCGAACGGCGGCGCAGACTGCGGAGTCCCGTACGGCGCGGCGGACTGCGGAGTGCCGAACGGCGGCGCGGACTGCGGGGCGTGCGGCGGGGCGGTGTTGAACGGCGCCGCCGGCGGCTGACCGTACTGGCCGGGGGTCGGGTAGCCGCCCGGGCCGGGGTGGGCGCCCGGCTGGCCCGGCGCGGGATAGCCGCCCGGCTGCTGCGACCAGCCCGGCTGGGGCTGCCCGTACACGCCGGGCTGCGGCTTCGGCTTCGGGACGTAGTAGAGGGTCCGCCAGATCCGGTAGACCATGAACGCGGTGGCCCCGAAGATCGCCAGCCAGGCCAGCCGGGTCAGCATGCCGAGGAAGGCGTCCAGGATCTCGCCCTCGGCGAGCCGGCCGACCAGCCAGATCAGGAAGGCCAGCGCACCGAAGAGGGCGGCGAGGGCGTACTCGCCGAGGGCCGCCTCGGTGATCAGCTTCGCCCTCGACACCGACGGCCGTACGTGGGTGGCGAGCAGGACGGCCAGCACCGGCAGCACGACCGACTCGACGCCGACGAAGATGAAGAACGTGCTGCCCGCCCGGAGGCCGAAGGTGCTGTAGGCGTCCATCGGCACCAGCAGGCGAAGCAGGCCGACGAAGAGCAGCACGGCGTTCGCGCCGAGCAGGACGAGCGCGGCCAGTTCGCGCAGCGGCTTGGTCACCTGGCTGGCCTGCGTGGCGTCGCCGGACGCGGGCTCGGCGGGGCTGGTCACGGACTCCCCCTTGGGGACGAAAACGGACAGTTGCCGACGTGAGCCTAGTCTGCCGGGCCACCGGCCGACGGGCGGCGGCGCGTGGGGAAGGATGGACGTCATGCGCATCGTGGTTCTGACCGGCGGGATCGGGGGCGCCCGGTTCCTGCTCGGCGTCCGGGCGTACGCCGGGGAGGTGGAAGCCGAGGTGACCGCCCTGGTCAACGTCGGCGACGATCTGCTGCTGCACGGGCTCAAGGTCTGCCCGGACCTGGACAGCGTGATGTACACGCTGGGCGGCGGCGCCGACCCGGAGCGGGGCTGGGGCCGGGTGGGCGAGACCTGGACGGTCAGGTCCGAGCTGGCCGCGTACGGCGCCGAGCCCGCCTGGTTCGGCCTGGGTGACAAGGATCTCGCCACCCACCTGGTCCGGACGACCATGCTCAACGCCGGGTACCCGCTGTCCCAGGTGACCGAGGCGCTCGCCACCCGCTGGCAGCCCGGCGTACGCCTGCTGCCGGCCACCGACGACCGCCTGGAGACCCACGTGGTCGTGAGCGGGAGGAGTGAGCCGGCGAGCCCCGCAGTCGCGAACCGCGCCGCCGAACTGGACGGCGGCCAGCGGGCGATCCACTTCCAGGAGTGGTGGGTGCGCTACCGGGCCGACCTCCCGACCCACCGGTTCGTCTTTGTCGGCGCGGAGACGGCGAAGCCGGCGCCGGGCGTGCTGGAGGCGATCGGCGCGGCCGACGTGGTGCTGGTCGCGCCGAGCAACCCCGTGGTGAGCATCGCCCCGATCCTGGCCGTGCCGGGGCTGCGGGACGCGGTCGTCGACGGGCGGGCCCCGGTGGTCGGCGTGTCCCCGATCATCGGTGGCGCCCCGGTACGCGGCATGGCCGACCGCTGCCTCGCCGTGCTCGGGGTGGAGTGCAGCGCGGCCGGCGTGGGCGGCCTCTACGGTGGCCGGTCGGCCGGCGGTCTGCTCGACGGCTGGCTGGTCGCCCCCGAGGACGCCGGGACCCTGGTGCCGGACGTGACCGTACGGTCGGCACCGCTGCGGATGACTGACGAGGCGGCGACGGCCGCGATGGTCCGGGCCGCGTTGGAGCTGGTGTGAAACTGGAGATTCTGCCGGTGCTCGGCATCGGCGACGTGACCGAGGGCGACGACCTGGCGGCGCTGATCGCCACCGCGGCGCCGTGGCTGCGCGACGGCGACGTGCTGGTGGTCACCAGCAAGATCGTGTCGAAGGCGGAGGGCCGGCTGGTCGACGTGCCGGCGGACGGGCCCGAACGCCTGGCCGCCCGGGACGAGGTGCTCGCGACGGAGACCGCCCGGGTGGTGGCCACCCGCGGGGCGACCCGGATCGTGCAGACCCACCACGGCTTCGTGATGGCCTCCGCCGGCATCGACGCCTCGAACGTGGACAAGACCCGGCTGGTGCTGCTGCCGAAGGACCCGGACGCCTCGGCCCGGGCGCTGCGGGCCGCCCTGCGCGACCACTACCACCTCGATGTCGCGGTCATCGTCAGCGACACCATGGGCCGCCCGTGGCGCAACGGGCTCACCGACGTGGCGCTCGGGGTGGCCGGGATGCCGGCGATCCGCGACCACCGGGGCGAGATCGACCCGTACGGCAACGAGCTCCATCTCACCCAGATGGCGGTGGTCGACGAGCTGGCCGGCGCCGCCGAGCTGATCAAGGGCAAGTGCGACCAGGTGCCGGTCGCGGTCGTCCGTGGCTACCTGGGGGTGGAGCGGGCCGCCGACGGCGAGGGCGCCGGGGCGCTGATCCGCGACGCCGCACTGGACCTGTTCTCGCTCGGCACCGCCGAGGCGAGGGCGGCCGGGCTGCGGGAGGCGGCCGTACTGGCCGACGGCCCGGGGTCGACGCCGGCCGACCCGGCCGCCGTGGACCGGGCGATCGCCGCGGTCGCCGACGTGGTCGCGCCCGGCACGGTCTTCACCCACGTCACCGACGACGAGGTACGCGCCGGCCTGGTCGCCAGCCTGCCCGGGTGGCCCGCGCGGGCCACCGGACTCGTCCTCGGCGCCCCGCCGGCCCCGGTCGACCAGTCGGACCTGGTGCGTTTCGGCGCCGACCTGCAACGCCTGCGGTCCGGGTTGGCCGCCGAGGGCGTCTCCTCGGCGCTGCTCCCGCCGCCGGCCGGCAGCACCGCCAGGGCCGCCCTGGCCCTCTGAGCGGGTGGCGGTCAGGCGTCGAGGACGGCGCGGCCGAGCGGGGTGAGGGTGTGCAGCACCGTGTTGCGGTCCCGCTGGCTGACCAGCAGGCCGGCGTTGCGCAGCACGGTGGTGTGCTGGCTGGCCGCGGCGGCGGAGATGCGCAGCCGGCGGGCCACCTCACCGGTGGTGCAGCCGTCGTCGGCGGCCTCCAGCACGGCGGCGCGGGTACGGCCGAGCAGGGCGGCGAGGGCCTCCCTGGTGCCGTCCGGGTTGCCTCCGGCGCCGGTCCCCGCCTCCCCGAGGAGGCCGCCTAGCCGGTCGACGGGGTAGACCAGCACCGGGGGCAGCGTCGGGTCCAGGAGCGCGACCGGGGTGCGCGCGCAGAAGAACGACGGGACCAGCAGCAGCCCCCGGCCGTCCAGGCGCAACTCCCGGCTGTCCGGGTAGTCCAGCACCTCGAGCACCCCGTCGGCCCACCGCATGCTGGGCCGCAGGCTCGCCAGCAGCCCCTCGGGGCCGCCGTCGAGCATCGCCCGTGCCCGCCGCGCCCGGTCGGCCTCCACCGCGGCCTGGATGCGCGACCAGTACGGGGTGACGGCGAGCGAGTGGTAGCGCGCCATCGAGTCGGTGAGGTGTTCGAGCACCTCGGGTTCACCCCGGGCCAGCGCGGCGGCCGAGGTGGGCAGCGGGCTCTCCTCGGCGAGCCGGGTGAGATCCCGGCGCAGCATGTCGACGGAAGTCTCCCGGACCGCCTCCAGCCCCGCCTGGAAGCCCTCCTTGCTCGCGTACGGGGTGAGGAAGTCGGGGAAGTAGCCGCGCGGCGGGTTGAGGGCGAGGAGGAGGCGGAACCGCTCGTTGGCGCTGTGCGTTCGCAGCCGGCGGGCCGTGTTGCGGCGCCACTCGGTCAGCAGCGGCTCACGCTGGCGCCCCTGGAGCAGGTGCAGGCTGAGGACCAGTTCCCAGACCGGATCCGCGGCGGAGGCCACCCTGGTCCGAAGGATGTCCGCACTCGTGAAAATGATCTTCAGCATGGTGTGCTCCCGGGGCGGACCGCAGGGACGCCCGCCACCGTTGGCACTGTACCTGGCGGCACTAATCTCCATCTTTAAGCGACGACTGAAAAACCTCGACGGGGAGCGGGCCGGTTCGGCAGACTTCGCCTTACCCGCCGGGGCCGGTGCGCAGCACCCTGGCCCGAGGTGAGCGGGGTTCTGGGGGAGCCGGACGGCCGGGCGGCACCAACGAGGGCCTGCGGCACTCGCCGCAGGGGTGCCCCCCGGTCGTCCCACCCGGCGGACCAGGGATACGAACCCCGCGCTCGTAGAGTGTCAGGATGACCGACACCCGCACCGACCTGTCGGCGTACGCCGCACTGCACGCCGATGCCAGCGCGGTGCTGAGCCGCTGGACGGCGACCAGCCCGGCCGCCGCGGAGGCGCGCGACCGCACCCTGGAGCTGCTGGCCGCCGGGCCGGTGGCGATGAGCCGCGGCAACCGGGTCGGGCACGTCACCGCGAGCGCGCTGGTGCTCGACGCCACCGCCCAGCGGGTGCTGCTCTGCCTGCACGGCAAGTTCCGCAGGTGGGTGCAGCTCGGCGGGCACTGCGAGCCCGGCGACCCTACCCTGGCCGCCGCCGCCCTGCGCGAGGCCACCGAGGAATCCGGGATCGCCGGGCTGGTGGTCGACCCGGAGCCGATCGACATCGACATCCACCCGGTCGCCTGCCAGGGTGGCTCGCTGCACTACGACGTACGGTTCGCCGTGCTCGCCCCGGCCGGGGCGACCGAGCGGGTCAGCGACGAGTCCGAGGCGCTGGGCTGGTTCCCGCCGGACCGGCTGCCCGAGCCGCTGGCCGACGGCACCGTACAACTGGTCGCGCCGGCGCTCGCCGCCTTCGCCCGCCGCGCCGCCGGCTGAGCCGACGGCGCGAGGCAGCAGTCAGACGAGGCCCTCCTCGCCGCGGTCCTTCAGCTCGTCGACCAGCTTCTTGACGTCCTGCGCCCGGTCGCGCGGGCAGACCAGCAGCGCGTCCGGAGTGTCCACCACGATCAGGTCGCGTAGGCCGAGCGCGGCCACCAGTCGGCCCGAGTGCGGCACCACCACCACGCCGCTGCTGTCCCGCAGCAGCACGCCCGGCTTGGCGTCCGCGCCCAGCACCACGTTGCCGACCTCGTCGGCGGGCAGCACCTCGCCGAGGGTGTGGAAGTCGCCGACGTCGTTCCAGCCGAAGTCGCCCGGCACGGTCGCCACCCGGCCGGCGGTCGCCGCGCCCTCCATCACCGCGTAGTCCACGGAGATCTTCGGCAGGGTCGGCCAGACCGTGCCGAGGACGTCGTCCTGCTCGGGGGTGCCCCACGCCGCCGCGATCGCGATGATCCCGGCGTGCAGGGCCGGCTGCTGCCGGGCCAGCTCGGCCAGGAAGACGTCCACCCGCCAGACGAACATGCTGGCGTTCCAGAGGTGCCGCCCGGAGCGGACGTAGCCCTCGGCCACCTCGGCGGCCGGCTTCTCCTTGAACTCGATCACCGGGCGCAGCGGACCGTCGCCGGTCGGCTCGCCGGTCTCCAGGTAGCCGTAGCCGGTCTCCGGGCGGGTCGGGGTGATGCCCACCGTCATCAGCAACCCCTGCTCCGCGCCGCGGATCGCCTGGCGTACGGTCTCGGCCCAGCGCGCCGGGTCGCCGATCAGATGGTCGGCGGCGAACGAGCCCATCACCGCGCTCGGCGCGCGCTCCGCAATCACCGCGGCGGCCAGCGCGATCGCCGCACAGGAGTCCCGCGGCGAGGGCTCGACCAGGATGTTCTCCTCGGGCAGGCCAGCCAGTTGCCGGGCCACCGCCGCGACGTGCGCGGCACCGGTGACCACCAGCGTCCGCTCGGGCGTGGTCAGCGGCGACAACCGGTCCACGGTCGCCTGGAGCAGCGACGCCGGGGTGCCGGTCAACGGGTGGAGGAACTTGGGATGGCCGGCCCGGGACAGTGGCCACAACCTCGTGCCACTGCCGCCCGCCGGGATGACGGCGTAGAACATCAGCACATCATGCCCGAACCGCCCCGCTTCGGGCCGGGGGTCGGCCGTACCCGCCCGGTCAGGACCGGGCCCGGTCCCACGCGGCGATGTGCACCTCGGCGCTGGACTCCCAGGTGAACTCCTTGGCCCGGTCGAAGCCGGCCTTGGCCAGGGAGAGCCGGCGCTGCTCGTCGTCCAGCAGGGCGGTCAGGTCGGCGGCGATCTGGTCCGGGTCCTCGCTGGTGTACGCCACCGCGTCGCCGCCCACCTCGGGCAGCGAGAGCCGCGGCGTGGTCAGCACCGGCGCGGCGCAGGCCATCGCCTCCAGGATCGGCAGGCCGAACCCCTCGCCGTACGACGGGTAGGCGGCGACCAGCGCGCCCCCGAGGAAGCCGGGCAGGTCGGCGTAGCGGAGGTAACCCGGCCGGAGCAGCCGCAGGTGCGAGGGGACCTCGGCCACCGCGCGGTCGATGTCGTCGTCGTGCCCCTGGCCGCCGGCGATGACCAGCGCGGGCGGGTCCTCCCGGTCGGCCACCGCCCGGGCCCAGCCACGAATCAGGTTGGGCACGTTCTTGCGCGGCTCCTTCGCCCCGAGAAACGCGACGTAGCTGCTGCCACCCAGCCCCAGCCGGGCGCGGACCCGGGCCTTCTCCTCCTCGCTCGGGGCGTGGAAGGCGGCCTGGTCGACCCCGTGGTAGGCCACGTCGATCCGGGTCGGGTCGGCGTCCAGCAGGCGGATCAGCTCGTCCCGGGTGGCCTTGCTCGGCACGATCACCCGGTCGGCCCGGCGTAGCGAGGTCTTGATCGCGCTGCGGAAGAACGTCCGGCGCGACTTGTCGTAGTGCTCGGGCTCGGTGAAGAACGTCGCGTCGTGCACGGTGACCGTCACCGGGCAGCCGGCCCGCAGCGGGCAGGTGTAGAAGGGCGAGTGCAGCACCTCCGCGCCCACCTGCTGCGCCAGCAGCGGCAGGCCGGTCTGCTCCCAGGCGAGGCGGGCCGGGCGGTGCGCGACCGCCGCCGGGGCGGGGATCACCTCGGCCCCGGGCAGCATCCGGGTGTAGCGCTCCAGGTCGGTACGGAGGCTCACCACCACCAGGTCCACGCCGGAGCCGCAGACCCGGCCGAGGGCGCCGAGCAATCCATCGACGTATCTACCGACGCCGCCGCGATCGGCGGGGACACTCGTGGCGTCGATGAGCACGCGGGGCGGGCGACCGGCGGTCACGGGGCGACTCCTCAGGCAGGCGGTCTGTGGGGAACGACACTGTCGGCAAGCCTACGCCGGGCCCGGGCTCCGGCGCTGACTGCGACCCGACGGTACGCCGACTTGCCGTTGTCATCGAGTACGGACCTGAGCGCGTATCGTTCGCGCCGATGGCCGACAACATTGCCCGGGTCTTCGCCGACGCGATCGCGACCGACCCCACCCGCCCCGTGCTGACCTGGTACGACGACGCCACCGGGGAGCGCACCGAACTGTCCGGCGCGACGCTGGCGAACTGGGTGGCCAAGACGGCCAACCTGCTCGTCGACGAGGCCGCCCTGGCCCCCGGCGACACCGCCGCCGTGCTGCTGCCGCCGCACTGGCAGACCGCCGCCGTGCTGCTCGGCTGCTGGTCGGCGAAGCTGGCCGTGGTCGATGCCCCGGGCCCGGTGGACGTGCTCTTCGCCGCCGCCGACCGGATCGACGCGGCGGCGGCCTGGCCGGCCGGCGAGCGGTACGCCCTCGCGCTCCACCCGTTCGCCCTGCCGATGCGGGAGGTGCCGGCGGGATTCACCGACTTCGTGTCGGCGGTACGCGGCCACGGCGACCACTTCACGCCGTACCCGCAGGCGGGCGAGACGGACGCGGAGCTGCTGGCCCGCGCGGAGGCCCGCGCCGCGGAGCTCTGCCTCACCCCCGGCGACCGGCTGCTGGTGAACACGGGGCGCTACCCCGACCCGGTCGACTGGCTCCTCGCACCGCTCGCGGCCGGCGCCACCCTCGTCGCCTGCGCCAACCTCGACGAGTCCCGCCTCACCCCCCGCACCGCCACCGAAAAAATCACCCACACCCTCCCCTAACCCCCTCCCCCCTCCCCCCTCGCCCCTCGCCCCCCTCCCCGCCGCGATCTTGCAGTTGCTGTCCGTGCAATTCGGGCGAATGCCTCGACGCAGGGACCGGAACTGCAAGATCGGCGAGGTGGGGGGGTGGGGTGGGGGTGGGGGCCTGGGGGTGGGTTAGGCGGGGGTGGGGTGGGGGGTGGGGGGGCGGCGTTGGGCGAAGGCGGCGAAGGCGGTCAGGGACTCGGGGTTGGCCAGGGCACCCTTTGCCGCCGCGCGGTCGACCGGGGTGCCGGTGAGGATCTTCTTGACCGGGACCTCGAGCTTCTTCGCGCTCAGCGTGCGCGGGACGGCGCGGACCTGGTGGATCTCGTCGGGCACGTGCCGGGGCGACAGCGCCGTACGCAGCTCCCGGCAGATCTTCTTCCGCAGCTCGTCGTCCAGCTCCAAGCCCTCGGCGAGCACCACGAAGAGCAGCAGCTCGCCGGCCCCGCCCTGGTCGTCCTCCAGGTGCACGACCACCGAGTCGACCACCTCGTCCAGCCCCTCGACCACCGAGTAGAACTCGGCGGTGCCGAGGCGTACGCCGCCCCGGTTCAGGGTGGCGTCGGACCGGCCGGTGATCACGCAGCCGCCCCGCTCGTTGACGGTGATCCAGTCGCCGTGCCGCCAGACGCCCGGGTAGACCTCGAAGTACGCCTCGCGGTAGCGCGAGCCGTCCGAGTCGTTCCAGAAGGCCACCGGCATGCTCGGCATCGGCTCGGTGATGACCAGTTCGCCCAGCTGCCCGATCACCGGGGTGCCGTCGGCGGAGCGGGCCTCCACCTTCGCGCCGAGGGCTCGGCAGGTGATCTCCCCGGCGTGCACCGGCAGCAGCGGCACACCCCCGACGAAGCCGGTGCAGACGTCCGTGCCGCCGGAGAGCGACTGGAGCTGGAGGCGGTCGCCGACGTTCTCGTACACCCAGGTGAAGCCCTCGACGGGCAGTGGGGCGCCGGTCGAGCCGAGCCCCCGCAGCGCGCTGAGGTCGGCGATCTCCGCAGGCTTCAGGCCGGCCTTGCGGCAGGCCAGCAGGAACGGCGCGGAGGTACCGAAGTACGTGGTGCCGGTCTGCTCCGCCATCCGCCACAGCGTGCCCAGGTCCGGGTGGCCCGGGTTGCCGTCGAACAGCACGATCGCCGCGCCCACCGCCGGCCCGGAGACCAGGAAGTTCCACATCATCCAGCCGGTGGTGGTGAACCAGAAGAACCGGTCCGCCGGGCCCAGGTCGTGGTGCAGGGCCAGCATCTTGAGGTGCTCCAGCAGGATGCCGCCGTGACCGTGCACGATCGGCTTGGGCAGGCCGGTGGTGCCGGAGGAGTAGAGCACGTAGAGCGGGTGGTCGAACGGCACCGGGGTGAAGGTCAACGGCTCGTCGGTCGCCGCCGCCAGCTCGGCCCAGGAGATCACGCCCGGCATGGGCGCGCCGGCCGGATCGAGGTACGGGATGCCGACGATGTGCTCCAGCGAGGGCAGGGCGGCCCGGATGGCGGCCACCTCGCCGCGGCGGTCGATCGGCTTGTCGCCGTACCGGTAGCCGTCCACCGCCACCAGGACCTTCGGCTCGATCTGCTGCCACCGGTCGGTGACGCTGCGGGTGCCGAACTCCGGCGCGCAGGAGGAGAAGATCGCGCCCAGGCTGGCCGTGGCGAGCAGCAGCACGAACGTCTCCGGGATGTTCGGCGCGTACGCCGCGACCCGGTCGCCCGGCCCGACGCCGAGCCGGCGCAGCCCGGCCGCCACCCGGCGGACCCGCTCACGCAGCTCGGCCGCGGTGAGCGTCTCCGGCGCGCGGGTCTGCCCGTACGCGATCACCACCGGGTCGTCGTCGGCCCGGCCCGGCATCCGCAGCACGTTCTCGGCGTAGTTGAGCGTCGCGCCGGGGAACCAGCGGGCGCCGGGCATGCCCCGGTCGGCCAGCGTGCCGGTCGGCGGGGTGTGCGCGACCACGTCGAAGTAGTCCCAGATCGAGCGCCAGAAGGCGTCGAGGTCGGTCACCGACCAGCGCCACAGGGCGTCGTAGTCGGCGAACTCGAGCCCCCGGTGCTCGGCCAGCCAGCGCAGGTAGTCGCCGATCCGGGACCGCTCGCGCACGTCGGCCGGCGGCGTCCACAGCACGTCACCCATCGCTCAACCCTCCTCAGGCCCCCGGTCACGACACTGTGCATGGGCCGTGGCGCCATCTTGCCCTACCTCGCGTCGCCATTCTCCGCACCGGGTGCCGGATCCGGGGCGTGGCCGGCCCACACCGCACCCCAGCCCGGTATGTGGCCCTTCCTTGCCCGTCAGCCGGCGCGGTGCGCCTGGATGGCGCGGCGGCGGGCCAGCCGGTGGGCCCGGCGGATCTCCGCCTCCCGGTAGCGCCGCTCGTCCTCCGGGGTCTCGGGCAGCACCGGGCGGACCGGGCGCGGCGAGCCACCGACGTCCACGCCCACGAAGACCAGGTACGCCGTGGCGACCGGGACGGGCTCCTCCTCGGCCGAGTCCCAGCGCTCGGCGACCACCTTCACCCCGACCTCCATCGAGGTGTGCCCGGTCCAGTTGACCTGGGCGTGCGCGTGCACCAGGTCGCCCACCCGGACCGGCTCGGAGAAGACGATCTCGTCGATCGAGGCGGTGACCGCGGTGCCGCCGCTGTGCCGGGCCGCCGCCGCCCCGGCGACGTCGTCGACGAACTTCATCAGTACCCCACCGTGCACGGTCCCGTACAGATTGACATCGACGGCGGTCATGATCCGGCTCAGCGTGACCCGCGAGTACGAGGTCGGCTTGCCAACCGGCCCGGCGGAGGGGTGATCTGTCATGCCAGAAACGGTACGGTGCGCGGATGCGACATCTCTGGAGCTTCCTCGCCGGGTTGGTGGTGGCGCCCGTCACCTGGGCGCTCGTCACCCTCGGTCAGGACGGGTCTGGACGCACCGTGCACCGCTGGGTGGAGATCGGTACGTACAGCACGCCCAACCTGATCGAGCCGGCCGTCTACCTCGGCGTCGCCGGCATCCTGCTCGGCCTGCTCGGCACGCTGCGCTTCTCGCCGCTCGGTCCGCTCGTGGCCGGGCTGCTGCTGGTCGTGCCCTACCTCGGCCTGTTCGTCGCGCCGTTCACCGTGCGGGACCGGATCCCCGACGGTTGGAAGCTGCTCGGGGACCCGCTGCCGCTGCGCCAGCCGCTGGAGAACGGCACGCTGTTCCTGATCGGTGTGCTGCTGCTGATGGCCGTGTTCAGCGGGCAGCGCTGGCGGCAGTGGCCCGGGAAGCCCGTGGCCGAGGCGGAGCTGACCTCGGCCGACAAGCCGGTCGAGCACCCCCCCTCGCTCGGCGACTGGCCCCCGTCCGACCTGACCGACCAGGACACCGCGCCGCTCAGCCTGGGCTACCCCGACACCACCCCCACCGAGCCGCTGCCCCGCCGCGTCGGCGGCGAGTCCCCGTGGTCCGCACCCCCGCGTGCCACGTCGCGACCGGAGGGCAGCACCGAAACCCGCTGACGACCGCGGGCGGGCCGGAACCCCGGCCCGCCCGCCCGATCGTCGCGGCTCGGCCGGTCAGCCCTTGAGCAGCTGGCGCGCCATCACGATTCGCTGCACCTGGTTGGTGCCCTCGTAGATCTGGGTGATCTTGGCGTCCCGCATCATCCGCTCGACGGGGTAGTCGCGGGTGTAGCCGTAGCCGCCGAGCAGCTGCACGGCGTCGGTGGTGATCTCCATGGCGGCGTCGGAGGCGAAGCACTTGGCGGCGGCACCGAAGTAGGTCAGGTCCGCGTCGCCCCGCTCGGACTTCCCGGCCGCGGCGTACGTGAGCTGCCGGGCCGCCTCCAGCTTCATGCCCATGTCGGCGAGCATGAACTGAACCCCCTGGAAGTCGGCGACGGGCTTGCCGAACTGCTTGCGCTCCTGGACGTACCCCTTGGCGTAGTCCAGCGCGCCCTGCGCGATGCCGAGCGCCTGGGCGGCGATGGTGACGCGGGTGTGGTCCAGGGTGCGCATCGCGGTGGCGAAGCCGGTGCCCTCGGCGCCGATCATGCGATCCGCCGGGATCCGGACATTGTCGAAGTAGACCTCGCGGGTGGGCGAGCCCTTGATGCCGAGCTTCTTCTCCGGCGCGCCGAAGCTGACCCCGGGGTCGGACTTCTCCACCACGAACGCGGAGATGCCCTTCGAACGAGCTGTGGGATCGGTCACAGCGAAGACGGTGTAGTACTCGGACACACCCGCGTTGGTGATCCACCGCTTCACGCCGTTGAGCACCCAGTGGTCGCCGTCCCGGACGGCCTTCGTGGTCATCGAGGCGGCGTCGCTGCCCGCCTCCGGCTCGGAGAGGCAGTAGGAGAACATCGCGTCGCCGCTGGCGACCGGGGTCAGGTACTTCCGCTTCAGCTCCTCGGAGCCGGCCAGGAGCAGCGGCATGGTGCCCAGCTTGTTCACCGCCGGGATCAGCGAGGAGGCGGCGCAGGCGCGGGCCACCTCCTCGATCACGATGGCCGTGGCCAGCGCGTCCGCGCCGGCGCCGCCGTACTCGACGGGGATGTGCGGGGCGTGGAAGTCGGCCGCCCGCAACGCGTCGTACGACGCCTTGGGGAACTCGCCGGTCTCATCCGCCTCGGCGGCGTGCGGGGCCACCTTCGCCGCACAGACCTCACGGACCGCCTCCCGGACCGCCTCGTGCTCCTCCGGCAACCGGTAGACGTCGAACGACTGCTCTGCGGCCATGTCGGCCCCTCCCCTTCACCGCTAAGATGCGCAGTCTGTGGTGCCCGGAGGCCGCCGACTGCCGCAGACTGAAGGATAGGCCACCAGGCATCAGCCGGAGCTTACCGGCGGGTAGGCTCGCGCACGACAGGCGGCGACACGGCACAACTACCCTCACACAAGACGACAGGAATCCCCTCGGTGCCCGGCCAGGCGCCCAGCCGAACGCGACGCGAGGAAGCGCCGCCAGTGCGAGCGGAGAGACAGGCGTGACGATCCCGTACCCGAACACCCAGCCGGTGCCCGCCATCGCCGCGGTGACCCCGCCCTCGGGCGCGGCCCGGCCCCGGGTGACATTCCTGGGCACCGGTTACCTCGGTGCGACGTACGCCATCTGCTATGCCGAGCTGGGCTACGAGGTGCTCGGCTACGACGTCGACGCGGACAAGATCGCCAAGCTGAACGCGGGCGAGGTCCCGATCCACGAGCCCGGCCTGGACGAGTTGCTCCGGCGTAACCTGGCCGCCGGCCGGTTGCGGTTCAGCACCGACATCCAGGAGACCGCCGACTTCGGCGACGTGCACTTCATCTGCGTCGGCACCCCGCAGCGGGCCGACGGCATGGGCGCGGACCTGTCGTACGTCGAGGCGTCGGTGACCAGCCTCGCCCAGCACCTGACCCGCAAGGCGCTGATCGTCGGCAAGTCCACCGTCCCGGTGGGCACCGCCGAGTGGGTGGAGCAGCTGGTCGGCAAGCACACCCCCGCCGACCTGGGCGTGGAGGTGGCGTGGAGCCCCGAGTTCCTCCAGGAGGGCTTCGCCGTCGACGACGTGCTGCGGCCGAACCGGATCGTGGTCGGCGTCAAGAGCGAGTGGGCCAACGGCATGCTCTACGCCGCCCACAAAGGCGTCTTCGACCTGGCCGCCACCGAGGACCGCGAGGTGCCCCTGGTGGTCACCGACTTCGCCACCGCCGAGCTGGTCAAGGTCGCCGCGAACGCTTTCCTGGCCACCAAGATCTCCTTCATCAACGCGATGGCCGAGGTCTGCGAGGCCGCCGGCGGCGACGTCACCCAGCTGGCCCGCTCCATCGGGTACGACCCCCGCATCGGCAACCGGTTCCTCCAGGCCGGCCTCGGCTTCGGCGGCGCCTGCCTGCCCAAGGACATCCGGGCATTCCAGGCCCGCGCCCAGGAGCTCGGCGCCGGCGAGGCGCTGCGCTTCCTGCACGAGGTCGACCTGATAAACCTGCGCCGGCGGACCCGGGTGATCCAGCTCGCCGCCGACCTGCTCGGCCGCCGGTCCGGTCCGGCCGGGCCGGACCTCTCCGGCACCCGGATCGCCGTGCTCGGCGCCACGTTCAAGCCCAACACCGACGACGTACGGGACGCCCCGGCCCTCGCGGTCGCCGCGCTGCTCGGCAAGGCCGGCGCCGACGTGCACGTGTTCGACCCGCAGGGCATGGACAACGCCCGCCGGACGGTGCCCGAGCTGACCTACGAGGCGAGCATGAACGACGCGGTCCGCGACGCCGACCTGGTCTGCGTCCTCACCGAGTGGGCCGAGTTCCGCAACGCCGACCCGGTCGCCCTCGGCGAACTCGTCGCCGGCCGCAAGGTCGTCGACGGCCGTAACTGCCTGGACTCCACACTGTGGACCCAGGCGGGCTGGGCGTACCGCGGCATGGGCCGCCCCTGACCCACCGACACCTCGTCGGCGTCCCGACCCGGCCTCGCGCCGCGGGCCCGGAATCGTCCACCGGCCGGCCATGGATCCGTTCCCCGGCCGGCCGGTTTCTTTGTCGCCCGGAACGCGCCGGCAACGGTCGAAATCCGCGCCCGGCCAAGGCATGCTGCGACAGTGGAGGCCCACAGTGCGGGCCGGCCGGACGGAGGGGTGTCGTGCAGGACTTCAGGTGCGCCTCGTGCGGGCGGGAGATCAAGCCGGCCGTCGCCTGCCCGCACTGCGGGGCCGACCAGCCACAGTGGCTCGAGCACCTCGCGGAGATCGAGCGCTCGATCGCGGAGATGAAGGCGCGCGACGCCGAGATCGCCCGCGAACAACGGCAGATCGCCGCCAAGATGCAGGCCGCGCTCTTCCAGCGGGACATCCTCGCGCACGCCGGTGAGAAGCAGCAGAAGCAGGCCACGCGGCCCCGCCGGGTGCTCCGTCGGCGACCGACCCGCCGCCCGCCGACGGCCGCCACCGGTGCGCCGCCGCGGGTGCCCCGGCAGGGCACCCCGCCGCCGGCCCCCGAGGACCTCCCACCCCGGGTCCACCCGCAGCGGCTCGACGTCGACAAGCCGGGGCACCCGCCGGAGGCGTCCTCCCGGGAGGTGCAGAACATCCCCCTCGGGCTCGGTGCGCTGCTGCTCGGCGTCGCCGCGGTGGTCTTCGCCGCGGTCGCCACCAGCTCGATGGACGCGCTGGCCCGGCTCGGTGTGCTCCTGGTGGCGACCGTGCTGATGCTGCTCGCCCCGCCGGTGCTGGCCCGCCGGGGGCTCACCTCGACCGCCGAGACGATCGCCGCGGTGGGTCTGCTGCTGGTGCCGCTGGCCGGGTACGCGCTCTGGGCCGTCGACCGGATCGGCGGCGGGGCCTCCGGCTCGGCCTTCGCCGGCTCGATCTTCCTGGTCACCACCGTCGTCTCCGTCGGGTACGCGTACTGGACCGGGCTGCGGGCACCGCGCTTCGCCACCGTGCTGGCCGCCCAACCGGTGCTGCCGCTGCTGGCGTACGAGCGCATCACCGGGCCGGCCGGCTGGGCACTCGTGCTGACCGTGGTGGCCGTCGTCGACCTCGCCCTGGTCCGCTCGGCGGTGGTCGTCGAACGGCCGGTCCGGCAGGATCTGCCCACCCCGTCCCCGGCGCCGCCCACCCCGCCCCGGCAGCGCACCGCCGACGACCGGCCCGAGACGGACCCGGAGGAGTCCGCCGAGGTGCTCGGCGCGGAACCGACCGGAGGCTCCTCCGCCACCGTCCCGGCCCGTCCGGTGCCCTGGCTGCCGGAGCTGACCTGGACGCTGCACGGGATGGCGGTCGCCGTCGCCCTGGCGTACGCGGTCACCGCGCTGCTGCGCGCCACGACGGTGCCGCCCGCCGCCGGCGCGGGAGCCGTGCTGCTGCTCGCGGCGCTCGTCGGGCTGGCCGGGACACTGGCGCTGGGCCGGCCGCCCCTGCCGGACGTGGGCGCCGGCCTCGTCACCCTCGCGATCATCGGCGCGCTGGGCCGGGTCGCCTCGGTCGCCTTTCCCGGCCGGTCGCTGCTGCTCATCGCGGCGGTCATCGCGCTGACCGGGTTCGCCGTCCGCGCCGTACCGGAGGCGGCCCGGCGCGGGCCGCAGCTCGCCTCCGCGGTGGCGCTGACGGTCAGCGGTCTGGTGGTGGCCGGTGGCGCGCTGCGCGCCGGGCTGGCGCCGGTCCGGGCGTCGTTGCCCGCCTGGTCGGCCGACCTGGGCCGGTGGCAGGCCGAGCTGGCCGCCGCGGTCGGGCCGACCGGCTGGCAGCTCGCGGCCAGCGCGCTGCTGCTCACCATCGCCGCGGTGGTCGCCCTGCCCCCGGAGATCCGCCGCGAGTTCGCGGTGGTCGGGGCGGCGCTGACCGCGCTCGCCGTGCCGGCCTCGCTCGGGCTGGGCTGGGCGGTGGCCTGCTGGCCGATGCTGCTGACCGCGGTCGGGATCGGGGTGCTCGGGCTCACCGTCCGCACCGAACGGTCCGCCGTGGTCCACGCGGTCACCGCCGCCGGGCTGGGCGTGCTCGGCGCCGGGGCCTCGCTCGCCCGGCCGGCGCTCACCGCCGCCGCACTGACCACCCTCTTCCTGGCCGGCGCGTTGGTGTCGCTGGCACCCCGGGTCCGTATCGCCGCGGCGGCGGCCGACACGGTCTGCGCCTGGGCGGCCGGCGGGGCGGCGTTCGCGCTGCCCGGAGCGGTGGCCGCCTTCGTCGCCGCGACCGTGCCCACCGATCCGACCCCCACCCCGGCGAGCCTGCGCGAGGTCACCGTCCCGATCCTCGCGGCCAGCTTCCTCGGCGTCTGCGTCACCCTCGGCTACGCCGCCCTCGTCCAGGTCGCGCAGCGGCACCTCGGCGCGCCGCACGCGATCGGCACCGTGCTCGGCGCGGTGGCGGTCGCCGCGGCCGGGTTCGGCGCGCCCGGGGCCACCGCCGCCGACGCCTGGGTGGGCGGGCTGCTGCTGCTCGCCGCCGCGCTGCTGGCGCTGGCCCCACGGGTCGACGCGGGCCGCCGCTCCGACGTGTCGCTGGACGGGTCGGACCTCGCGCTCGCCGCCACCACGGCGGCGTTGATCGCCACCCTGGTCCGGATCGCCGCTGTGCTCGCACCCGGCGGCCAACTGGTGGTGGCGGCCGGGCTGGTGCTGCTGGTCGCCGTCGCCGCCCGGGCACTGCCCGAGGAGTGGCGACGCGGGCCGGTCCTCGGCCTCGCGATCGGCGGCACGCTGGTCGGCCTGATCGCCGGCTGGAGCGCGCTGCGCGGCGGGGTCGGCGTCCTGGCCACCCCCGGCCCCATCTGGGCCGGTGACCTGAGCGGCTGGCCGGCCGCGCCGACCGGCGGGTCCGCCTGGCAGGCACCGGTCGCGCTGGCGCTGCTGGCGGTGGCCGCGGGCATCCTGCTGCCACCGCCCTGGAGGTACGACGTGGCCGGGGCGGCGGCCGTGCTCGCCACCATCGGCACCCCCGCCGCGTTCAGCCTGCCCTGGTGGTCGCCCGTGCTGGTGGGCGCCACGGTCGCCACCATCTTCGGGATGGCGGCGGCGGCCACGGTGGAGCCGCGGGCCGCGCTGTCCCGGGCCACCGTGGCCGGGGCGGTCGCCCTGCACGCGGCCGGCGCCGGGCTGGTCCGCCCGTGGACCACCGCGCTGGCGCTGGGCAGCATCACGCTGATCGGAGTGGTGGTCGCCGCCTTGGCCCGCTCGCTCGCGCCGACGCTCGTCGAGGATCTCCGTACCGAGGGGATGCCACCGCACCTCGTGCAGGTGGGTGGTGCGGCGGTGGGCGCGGCCCTGCTCGCCCTGCCCGGGGCGGTCGCCGCGCTCGCGGCCGAGTTCGGCCGCTCACCGCAGGTGGTGCTCACCGCCGCGCTGGCCGCATCCAGCATCGGTCTCGCCGCGGTGGCGGCGGTCCGCCGGCAGGTGCCGCAGTACCTGCCGTACGCGAGCGTGGCCGTGGTGGGCGGCGCGACCGTCAGCGCGCTCGTCGCGGTGATCGCCCACCTGCCCTCCGGGGTGTACGCCGCCGCAGCGGCGCTGCTCGGCGTGCTCGCGGAGCTGGTCCGGGCCGCCACCGCCCCGCCGGTCGGCTCGGCCCGGCCGGTGCGCCGCTGGTCGGTGCTGCTCGACGGGGCGCTGCGCCGGCTGCCCGACGACGGCACCGAGCTGCGCTGGCGGGTCAGCCCCGCCGCCGGGGCGCTCGCGGCGGCGGTGCTGCCGACCGCGCTGGCCCTGATCAGCCTGGCACCACCGCTGCTGGTGGCCCTGGCCGAACCGTTCCGGGTGCTGCCCCGAATCTGGCAGGGGGCCCCGCCCGAACTGCTCACCCCACCCGCCGAGGCCGTCGATCCCACCCATGTGCTGACCGCGCTGCTGCTCACCGCGACGGCGGCGCTCGCCGCCACCGGGTTCAGTGGCGGCCGGCGTTCCCGGGCCGTGCCGGTGGTGCTGCCCGGCGCGGCGGTCACCGTGCTGATCACGCCGGTGGCCCTCGGGCACGGCTGGCCGCAGAGCGCGCTGGCGGGGCTCGCGGTCTTCACCCTCGCCATGCTGGGGCTGGCGCTGACCCCACCCCCGCCGCTGGTGGAGCCGGCCCGTTCGCTGCGAGTGACCCGGGTGCTGGTGTTCGCGATCGGGCTGGCCGCCGGGGGCGCCGGGCTGGCCGGCAGCCTCGCCACCCGGGAGCTGACCCTGTTCACCCTGGGTGGGGCGGTCGGCGTGGGTGCCGTCGCCGCGCTCTTCGGCACCACCCAGCGGGCCCGCATCCTCGGCTGGCTGTTCGCCTCGGTGATGGCCGAACTGTTCGTGCTCACCCTCGGCCTGGTCGCCGGGCTCGCTGCGGTCTGGTCGGCGTTCGGGGTACTGGCGGTCGGGGCGGCGCTTCAGGTCTTCGCCGCCATCCTGCCCCGGCTGCGCCGGCCGGAGGCGTACCGGGAGGCGGCCACCGTGGAGTGGAGCGGGTACGCCGCCGCCCTCATCGCGCTGGCCCTGGCGTACGACTCGCCCCGGCACATCGCCGCGCTGCTGGCCGCCTGGGGTGCCGTCCTCGGGGTGGCGGCCGGCCGCCCGGGCCGTCGGCCGGTCGAGCGGCGGATCCTGTTCTGGTCGGTGGTGTTCTGCGAGATCAGTGCCTGGTGGATCCTGATGCGGGTGGCCGACGTGGCGCTGCCCGAGGCGTACACCCTGCCGTTCGCGGCGCTCGCCCTGCTGGTCGGGTTGCTGGAACTGCGGCACCGGCCCGACCTGTCGAGCTGGGTGGCGTACGGGCCGGCCCTGGTCGCCGCGTTCCTGCCCACCCTGGCGATCGTGCTGGCCACCGACACCACCATGCTGCGCCGGGTGCTGTTGCTGCTCGGCGCGGTGGCGGTGCTGATCTTCGGCTCGACGAGCCGGCAGCAGGCACCGGTGATCGTGGGTGCCACGGTCACCGCGATCGCCGCGGTGCACGCGCTGATCAGCCTCGGCCCGTGGCTGGTGCTGATCCCGGTCGGCCTCGTGCTGCTGGTGCTCGGCGCGAGCAACGAGCGCCGCCGCCGGGCCCAGGAACGGTTGCAGAGCGCCCTACGCGGCATGAGATGAATCGGAGGGGCTGGCATCCAACGTCGGGGGCAGGCAGAGGGGTGCCGGTTCGCGGGAAGGCTGCGGCAGGGGGTGCCGGTTCGCGGGAAGGCTGCCGCAGGGCGTGTCGATCAAGGCTTGGGGCGGCCGGCGCGGTGCCGGTCAGGGCAGCGAGGCGCGGAGGGCGGCGTCCTTCTCGGCCACCAGCTTCTCCAGGTTCGTCTGGAAGTCGGCCATCCGCTTGAGCAGGGCCGGATCCGAGGCGGCCAGGATCCGGACGGCGAGCAGGCCGGCGTTGCGAGCGTTGCCGATCGACACGGTGGCCACCGGCACACCGGCCGGCATCTGCACGATGGAGAGCAGTGAGTCCATCCCGTCGAGGTGCTTGAGCGGCACCGGCACGCCGATCACCGGCAGCGGGGTGACGGCGGCGACCATGCCGGGCAGGTGAGCGGCGCCGCCCGCCCCAGCGATGATCACCTTGAGCCCACGATCGGCGGCGTTCCGGCCGTACTCGATCATCTTGACCGGGGTGCGATGTGCCGACACCACCCCGACCTCGTACGCCACCTCGAACTCGTCGAGCGCCTCGGCAGCGGCCTTCATGGTCGGCCAGTCCGAGTCGCTACCCATGATCAGCCCGACGGTGCTCACTCGTGTCCCTCCCGCAGCCAGCGTGCGGCGCGCGCCGCCCTGGCCCGTACCTCATCCAGATCGTCGCCCAGCGCCGTGACGTGCCCGATCTTGCGGCCCGGGCGGACCTGCTTGCCGTACAGGTGGACCTTGGCCCCGGGCTCGGCGGCGAACAGGTGGTGCAGCCGCTCGTCGATCGACATCCCGCCCGGCTCGCCGCCCAGCACGTTCGCCATCACCACGACCGGCGCGGTGAGCGAGGTGTCCCCCATCGGGTAGTCGAGCACGGCCCGCAGGTGCTGCTCGAACTGCGAGGTGCGGGCTCCCTCGATGGTCCAGTGCCCCGAGTTGTGCGGCCGCATGGCCAGCTCGTTCACCACGAGCCCGGCGGGCGTCTCGAACAGTTCCACGGCGAGGAGGCCGACCACGCCGAGCGCGGTGGCCAGGTCGATGGCGAGCTGCTGGGCGCCGACCGCCAACTCCTCCGGCAGGCCGGGCGCCGGGGCCAGCACCTCCACGCAGATGCCGTCCCGCTGCACCGTCTCCACCACCGGATACGCGGCGACCTGCCCGAACGGCGAGCGGGCCACCTGCACGGCCAGCTCCCGGCGCAGCGCGACCCGCTCCTCCACGATCAGCGGGGTGCCCCCGGCGAGCAGCGTCTCGGCCAGCTCGCCGGCCTGGACGGCGTCGTCCACCAGCCAGACGCCCCGGCCGTCGTAGCCGCCCCGGGCCGCCTTCAGCACCACGGGCCAGCCGACCTGCGCACCGAAGGCGACCAGGTCGGCGGGCGCCTCGACCGGGCGCCAGGCCGGGTTCGGTGCGCCCAGCTCGCCGAGGCGCTCGCGCATCGCCCGCTTGTCCTGCGCGTACAGCAGCGCCTCGGCCGGCGGGAAGAGCTTCACGCCCTCGTTGGTGAGGGTGCGGATGTGCGCGTTGGGCACGTGCTCGTGGTCGAAGGTGACCACGTCGCAGCCCTTGGCGAAGGTACGCAGGGCGGCGAGGTCGGTGTGGTCGCCGTACTGGACGTCGGCCGCGACCAGGGCCGCGCCGTCGTCCGGGGTGAGCGCCAGCACGCGCAGCGACTGGCCGAGGGCAATGGCGGCCTGGTGGGTCATCCGGGCCAGTTGGCCTCCGCCCACCATGCCGACGACAGGCAGTCCGGTACGGGAATCCATAGCGCCGCCAGCCTATCCGGGCCGGTGCCGGGCCCCGCCCACCGGGCCTGACCCGGGCCGGCCGCCCCGGCGCCCGGTGGGACACCGGTCACCGACGCCGGTTCAGCGTCCCGCGGTCACCACGATCCGGCGCTGCCGGGCCACCTCCCCGGCGGTCGTCCGGGCGATCAGCAGCGAGCCGACCACCGTGGGCGCGAGCCAGGCGACAAGGCTGCCGCCGGTCATCTGGACGGCGAAACCGGTGACGAACGCGATCACCGTGCTGCCCATCAGGTTGAGGTGCCAGATCCGCCAGGCGCGACCGCCCATCACCCGCGGACGGCGGCGGGCGAACCAGAGGCCGCCGACCAGCCAGCCGAGGGTGAGCGCACCCAGCAGGGCCAGCCCCCACAGCCGGGTGGGGTCGAAGGCGAAGAGACCGAAGGCGCTGAGGCTCAGGCCGGCGGCGGCCACCGCGTAGACCCGGCCGAGGAGGGTGTGCCGGCCGCGCCGCTTCGGCGCGAGCAGCACGGGCAGGGCGAGCAGCAGCCCGGCGGTGCCGCTGAGGCCGTGGACCACGACGAGAACCGTACGCATGGCACCCTCCCCTGACCTCCCACTTTGGGAGGTCGACACCACCATCGTGCGACCTGACACAATGGGATGTCAAGCGATTCGCAAAGGAGCACATCCCGATGCCGGACCGGCCACTCAACGCCACCGCCGCCTCCCTGCTGGGCTTCCTGCACGACGGTCCGATGACCGGCTGGGACCTGGTCGAGTACGCGCAGCAGCGGATCGGGGCGTTCTGGTCGCTGACGCAGAGCCAGGTCTACCGGGAGCTGACCGCGATGGCCGCCGCCGGACTGGTACGCGCCGGCGAGCGCGGGCGCCGCGACCGCAAGCCGTACGAGATCACCGACGCCGGGCGGGCCGCATTCGCCGAGTGGGTCGCGAAGCCACCGGCGGAGGAGACCATCCGGTTCCCACTACTGCTCACCATGCTCTTCGGCCGGCATCTGCCGGCGGACCGGCTGGCCGCGTACCTCGCCGAACACCGGGTCGCCCACGCCGCCCGGCTGGCCGAGTACGAACAGATCGCCGCCGCGCTGCCGCCCGAGGCGGACGAGGCCGACCCGTACTCGGTGGCGACGCTGCGCTTCGGGCTGGCGTACGAGCGGGCGGTGCTGGACTGGTTCGACGCCCTGCCGAAGCCGCTCCGGCCGGCACATTGACATGATCGGGTCATGACGATCCGCGAGACGCTGCGCGCGCGCCGCGGCGGTCCCCGCGACGTGGACGAGCCGCACGCGATGACCGTCTCGACGCTGGACGCGGACGGCGCGCCCGACGCGCGGGTGCCGATCCTCAAGGACCTCGACGACGAGGGATGGCACCTGGCCACCACCGCGACCAGCGCCAAGGGCCGGCAGCTCGCCGGCAACCCGGTCAGCGGAGCTGCGCGACCAGGTCGTCGACGGAGGTGACCGGCCGGTCGCAGACGAAACCCCGGCAGACGTACGCCGTGGAGCCCCCGTCCAGCGCCGGCCGCCCGGCCAGCAGCGGCACGCCCGGCTGGTCGGCGCGGCCCGCCACCACCACCGCGCCGGGCGGGGCGTGCCGGTGGGCGGCCGCCACCAGCGGGTCGCCCACCGGGTCGTCGGTCACCACCGCGATCTCGTACGGCCCGGACAGCAGCGCCTCGCCGGCGGTGGCCGCGTACCCCGTGAACCGGGCGTGCCGGCCGACGATCGGCGCCACGGTCGACAGGGTGGCCTCGGCCGCCTCGCGGTACCGGGTCTCGCCGCTCAGCGCCGCGTACGCGATCAGCGCCGCGACGATCGCCGACCGGCCGGACGGGGTGGCGTTGTCGGTGGGGTCGGCCGGCCGGGTGACCAGGCTCTCCGCGTCGTCGGCGGTGTCGTAGAAGCCGCCGTCGGGAGCGGCGAACCGGGCCAGGGCCACGTCCAGGAGCTGGCCGGCCAGCGTGAGCCAGCGCCCCTCGCCGGTGAGCTGGTGCAGCGCGCAGAACGCCTCGGCCACGCAGCCGTAGTCCTCCAGCACACCGGCCGGCTCGCCGACGGTCTTGTCCCGGGAGACCCGGCGCAGCCGGCCGTCCACCAGATGCACGCTCGCCAGGTGCTCGGCGGCGTCCCGCATCGCCCCGTCGGAGACGATGGTGACGCCCTCCATCAGGTTCGCGTCCTCGGCCTCCGGCGCCGCGTAGAGCGCGGCGACCTGCTGGAACTCGGCGATCGCGGTGATCGCCAGTCCGTTCCAGGCGGCCACCACCTTGTCGTCCCGGGCCGGCTGGGGACGGGTGTCCCGGGCGGCGAGCAGCCGCCCCACCACGTCCTGCCAGCGCTGGCGCACCGAAGGGTCGGCGTCGTCGACGTCCCGGGCCAGCCGCAACACGCTGGTGCCGTGTTCAAAGGTGCCGGCCTCGGTCACCCCGAACAGGTCGGCGGCCCAGCGGCCGTCCTCCTCCCCCAGCACCTCGACCAGCTGCGCCGGGGTCCAGACGTAGGTGAGGCCCTCGACGCCCTGGGTGTCCGCGTCCAGCGCGGACGCGAAGCCCTCACCCGGCCGGTGCAGCTCGTCGGCGAGGAACCGGGCGGTGTCCCGGGCGATCCGCCGGGCCAGCCGGTCCCCGGTGAGCCGCCAGAGCTGGGTGTAGACCCGCAGCAGCAGCGCGTTGTCGTAGAGCATCTTCTCGAAGTGCGGCACGGTCCAGTGGCCGTCCACGGAGTAGCGGGCGAACCCGCCGGCGAGCTGGTCGTGGATGCCACCCCGGGCCATCGCCTCGGCGGTGTGCCGGACGATCTCCAGGCTCCGGGCCGAGCCGGTGCGCTGATGGTGCCGGAGCAGGAAGAGCAGGTTCATGTGCGGCGGGAACTTGGGCGCCCCGCCGAACCCGCCGTTCGTCTCGTCGTACTCCCGGGCGAGCTGGTCCGCGGCGGCGTCGAGCAGCTCGGCGGTGAGCGGGGCGGTCAGGCCGCCCACGGCCTGGGCGCCGCCGATCGCCTCGACCACGGCGGCGCCCTGGCGCAGCACGGCCTCCCGCTGGTCGCGCCAGGCGGTGGCGACGGACCCGAGCAGGCGAATGAAGTTCTGCCGCGGGAAGTAGGTGCCGCAGAAGAAGGGAGTGCCGTCCGGGGCGGCGAAGACGGTCATCGGCCAGCCGCCCTGGCCGGTCATCGCCTGGGTGGCGGTCATGTAGACGGCGTCGACGTCCGGGCGCTCCTCCCGGTCCACCTTGATCGAGACGAAGTCGTCGTTCATCAGCCGGGCGACGGCCTCGTTCTCGAACGACTCGTGCGCCATCACATGGCACCAGTGGCAGGCCGCGTACCCGACTGAGATGATCACCGGAACGTCCCGCCGCTTCGCCTCGGCGAACGCCTCGTCGCACCAGGGCCACCAGTCGACCGGGTTGTCGGCGTGCTGGAGCAGGTACGGGGACGTTGCGTTGGCGAGTCGGTTCACCCGATGACCATATCGAGGGCGCCCCGGTGGCGCTGCGGGAGCGGACCGGCCGGACCGGGGACAGCGCCCCGGACCGACCTGGATGCCACGCTGTCGGGGTCAGGCGACGTCCAGCCGCACCGGGAACAGTGGGGGAATCACCTCGACGAACTCGTCGTAGAACGGGTCGCGGCCCTGGATCTGCACCCTGACCTGTGTGTCACCCGGCCGGAACCGCACCCCACTCGCCGGCGTCCCCGTCGCGGTCCAGCCGACCGTCTGGCCCGGTACGCACTGCACCTCGACGCGCTCGAAATGGATGATCCGGCCGTCCTGCTGCGCATTGGCGTCCACTGACACCGTGGCCGCCTGGCCGCAGGTCAGCGTGCCCTGCACCGTCACCGGACCGTCCGGCATGACGACCGTGCCGGACGTCACGGTGGCCTGCGGGTCCAGCAGCGGCGGCGCCGGCGGGTTGGTCAGGTCGATCTCGCCCCGGGCCGCCGGCTCCCCGCCGTCGCAGTGCTGCTCGAAGGTGGCGTGCAGCTTCTCCACGTAGTGGTACGGCCCGAACTTGACGTCGTGGACGGTGAACGAGCCGGTCAACGCGTCGCCGCAGGTCGCACCGTTGCCGTGCACGATCATCCCCGGGTCGCCACCCTCCTGGTACGGGAAGCGGGTGGCACCGGTGTAGGTGGTGCCCGGTGCCAACGGGTCACGACCGGACGCCAGGGCCAGGTAGAAGCTGACACCGGTGGCGGGGTCGTTCAGCGCGACCGCAACGCCCCCGAACTGGTCGTACATCTGGGCCGTCAGGCCGGACGCCGTGGTGAAGGAGAAGGACTCTCCCCTGGTGATCGGATCGTCCGGGTCACCGCTCAGGGCGAAGGTGCCCGAAGCGGGGCCGCTCGGCGGCTCCGCCGAGGCGGGTGCGGAGACGACCAGGCCGACGGCGCCGGCGGTCAACGACAGGGCTGCGGCGAGCAGGGATCGGCGCCAGGAACGAAGCATGTGGTCCTCCCCCGAAGTGGACATTGCGGCCGCTCCTCTGTGCACGCGTCCGCACCAAGGGTAGTGTTCGCGCCGCCGTCACGCTGTCCCGTCCGATGTTGCCGATGCGACTCCGTCGACGACGTGCTGCCGCGCGGCTGAGCCGGGTCCGCACCCGCCGGTCCACGTCGTCGGGCGTCCGCCCCCGGACCGTGCCGCCGGGTCCGCCGCCGGGAGCCCGCCGGGCCGTCAGGAGGCGCCGTCGGCGCGCAGCGGGACGACGTTGTCGCGGGCGGTGTCCACCAGCGACCCCAGCACCGCGCCGATCTTGTCCGCCGGCATTGGCTTGAAGAAGTGGTAACCCTGGGCGGCGGTGCAGCCCAGCTCGGCCAGGGCAATCCGCTGCTCGGCGGTCTCCACCCCCTCGGCCACCACCCGCAACCCCAGCTCGTGCGCGAGCCCGACGGTGGTCCGGACGATCGCCGCCGCCTCCGGCGAGTCGGCCATCCGGATCACGAAGGAGCGGTCGACCTTCAGCTCGTCGACGGCGATCCGGGTCAGGAAGGTCAACGACGAGAACCCGGTGCCGAAGTCGTCGACGGCGAGCTGCACCCCCATGGACCGCAGGGTGGCGAGCACCTCGTCGATGACCTCCAGCTCACTCATCACCACCGTCTCGGTGATCTCGAGGACCAGCCGGTGCGGCGGCACCTGGTGCCGGCGCAGCGCCTCGCCGATCTCCGTCGGCAGCCGCGGATCGAGCAGGCTGCGCGCCGAGAGGTTCACCGAGATCGGCAGGTCCAACCCCTCGCGGGCCCAGCCGGCCGCCACGGCGAGGGCCTTGTCCAGCACGTACCGGGTGAAGCTGCCGAGCTGCTCGCTGTTCTCCACCGGGCGGATGAAGTCGGCCGGGCCGAGCAGACCCCGCCGCGGATGCCGCCAGCGGATCAGTGCCTCGACCCCGGTCGGGGCGCCGGTCGCCAGGTCCACCGCCGGCTGCAACGCCAGCACCAGCTGGTCGTCGGCCGCCAGGGCCTCCCGCAGCTCCGCGAGCAGCGCCAGGTGGTCGGTGCTCGCCGCATCGCGGGAGCTGTCGTACGCGGCGACGCTGCCGCCGCCCTCCTTCGCCTGGTACATGGCGATGTCGGCCCGGCGCAGCAGCTCGGTCAGGTCGGCGGTGCCCGCGTCGGCGACCACCACCCCGACCGCCACCTCGACGGACATGCGTACGCCCGCCACCTCGGTGGGCGCGGCCAGCCGCTCGGCGATCTCCCGGGCCTGGCGCAGCGCGTACGCCAGCGGCGCGGCCCGGTCGTCGACCACCGGGACCGCGGTCAGCAGCAGGGCGAACTCGTCGCCGCCGAGCCGCCCGAGCAGGTCGCCCGGACGGGCCAGGGCGGCGAGTCGGTTCCCGGTCAGCCGCAGCAGCTGGTCGCCGGCCGCGTGCCCCAGTGTGTCGTTGACCTCCTTGAACTGGTTGATGTCGAGCAGCAGCAGCGCCACCGGGTGGTCGTGGGCGAGCTGCCGCAGCGCCTGGTCACCCTTGGTGAGCATGGCGGCCCGGTTGAGCAGCCCGGTGAGCTGGTCGTGCACCGCCTCGTACGACGAACGGGCGGTGACCAGCCGCAGTTCCCGGTGGGTCGCGGCGTCGTGCAGGGCGGCGGCCAGGGCGTCGCCGAAGGCGGCCACCGCGTCCCGTTCGCGAGTGGACGGCGGGGCGGACCGGGGAAAGTGGACCCGCAGCCGGCCCACCACGGCGCTCCCCACCGTCAGCGGCCGGACCAGCTCCTGCTCGCTCGGCTCGGTACGCGCCGGCGACGCCACCTCGCGGTCGCGTACCTGGCCGCCGGTGTCGCCGCGGTAGCGCCGCCACCGGCCGTCGCCCCGGGCGACGTCCACCTCGACCAGCTCGGCGCCGAAGAGGCTGAGCGCCCCGGTCACCGCGGCGGTCGCCACGCCCCGCTCGTCGAGCTGGTTGAGCGCCGCGGTGGCCTCGGCGAAGGCACGCCAGGTGCGCCGCTCCTGGTCGGCGCGGAGCCGGTGGCGGTAGGTCTGCTGGAGCAGCCAGAGCGGCGGCGGGAGGAGCAGCAGCCAGCGCACGTCGAGCTCCAGCAGCGTGACCACCACCAGGCCGACGGCGACGTTGCCGACGAACATGAGCAGCTTGCCGCGGAGCGCCGCGAGCAGCGGAGGCCCGATCGGGATGCCGTGCCGCAGGGCGAGACTGGCGCCGCCGAGCCAGGCGGTGGTGAGCAGGTAGGCCACCGAGCCGGCGACCAGCGCGAGCGCGAGCTCGGGGGTCGGCGCGGCGAGCATCGGCCGGCCGAGTGCGCTGGCCACCACGGCGGCGAGCGCGGTGGCGGCGGTCAGCGAACCGGTGATCCGCACCAGTTCCAGCACGGGCTGACGGTCGGCGAGCAGGGACATCACGGCCCACGCGGCGCCGGCACCGAGCAGGGCCGCGCCGGGCAACCAGCCGGCCGGGACAAGATAGAGGCAGACGATGAGGGCGGCCTCGCCCCAGGTGATGCTGACCATTCCGGATGCGGTCCGGAAACGCAGGCGGGCGAGCTGGGCGACGACGAACGCGGCGACCGCGATGCCGAACCGGGCCGGGGCCGGCAACGGGTCGTCCGGCGGAAGGGACGCCGTGACGGTGAGGCCGAGCACCGCGGCCACCAGGGCGGTGACCGCGACGGCGAAGGTCAGCAGGAGCACTCCGCTCGGCGTACCGCGCAGGCCCAGCCGATCCGAGGATTGGCCGTCCCCGCCGGGGATCACGGGCCCACCCCGCCGGCCGATGGATCGGGGGCACGGCGGGTGGCCGGTGCTGCCACGGACATCGACGCCCCCTCCCGCGCACGGCTCGGGGACTTCTGGTCCCCCGGCGGAAGGCTAAGCCAAAGCCGGTGGCCGCAACAGGGGTCGGCCACCGGCTTCGGCGTGATTCACGTGCCGACTACCCGTTTCGGCGCTGCTGGGGGCCGTTGGGACCGTTCGTCGAGGATTCCTGGGGCGCGGTCCCGTCTGTCGGATCAACGACCGTCGCCTCGACCCGGCCCTCGTCGGCCGGGTCGGCCTGGTGGGGGAACCGGTCCGGCAGCCGGCGCAGCCGGGCGTTCATGTTGCGGATCAGCAGGACGGTGGCGGTGCCCAGCAGCAGGATGAGGAAAAGGCCCATCGGGCCGGCCAGACCACCCGTGCGCGTGTCACCGAAGTTGTTCTGCGCGAGCACCTGGGCGGTGGTCAGCATGGTGTTCCTCCGATGTGCGGTTACCGACCAGCGTAGCCGCTGGCGGAGTCAGCGGACATGGCACGTCTCGCGGACCCCGGCGAAGAGATCGGACTCCGGCAGCGGGCTGTCCACCAGCGAACGGGCGAGCTGGAAATCCTCCGTCGGCCAGGCGCGCCGCTGCAACTCCATCGGCACCTGGAACCAGAAGCCGTCCGGGTCGATCTGGGTGGCGTGGGCGCGCAGGGCGTCGTCGCGGACCGGGAAGTATTCCGCGCACTCGACCCGGGTGGTGATCCGGAAGCCCTTGTCCGGCCGCTCGTCCCAGCGCTTGAGCCAGTCCTCGTACGGCGACTCGACGCCGGCGGCGAGCATGGCCTCGTGCAGGGCCATGATCTTGCCCTTGGAGAAGCCGACGTCGTAGTAGAGCTTCAGCGGCTGCCACGGCTCGCCCAGCTCCGGGTGGCGCTCCGGGTCACCGGCGGCCTCGAAGGCGGCCACGGTCACCTTGTGGGTCATGATGTGGTCCGGGTGCGGGTAGCCGCCCTCCTCGTCGTAGGTGGTGACGACGTGCGGGCGGAACTGCCGCATCAGCCGCACCAGCGGGACGGCGGCGACCGCCACGTCCTGGAGGGCGAAGCAGCCCTCGGGCAACGGCGGCAGCGGGTCGCCCTCGGGCAACCCGGAGTCGACGAAGCCGAGCCAGGCCTGCTCGATGCCGAGGATCGCCCGGGCCGCGTCCATCTCGGCGCGGCGGATCTCGCCGATGTTGGCCCAGACCTCCGGCCGATCCATCTTGGGGTTGAGCACGCTGCCCCGCTCACCGCCGGTGCAGGTGACGACCAGGACATCCACCCCCTCGGCGACGTATTTCGCCATGGTCGCGGCGCCCTTGCTCGACTCGTCGTCGGGATGGGCGTGCACGGCCATGAGCCGCAGCTGCTCTGCCACCTTCGGCACTCCTCGTCTGTGCCCGCCGGCCGACCCCGCCCGGGACCAACCAGCTGACCTGCCGGAATCCTCCCCCGGGCCCGCGAAAGCCCCCGTGCGGCCGGCCGGCGGCGCGGCCGACCTGCCATCCTTGACTCAGCGCCGGGCTGGGAAGATGGACTCTGCCATTCTTGCCGATGCCGCTGACAACAACGCCAGGAGATACCCGCCGGTGAGCGAGACGCACGCCACAATCACACCGGGTGCGCCGGTCTTCCCGCCCGGTCGTTACGGCCGGCGCCGGGAGCCGGGGCGTCGCCGCCCCGTCCTGCTGGCGCTGCTGGTGGCCGTCCTGATGGCGGTCCTCGGCCTGGTCGCCGCCCGGCTCTACAACCAGTACGGCGACCCCGAGTACCGGGCCGAGCTGATCACCTACACCGGGATCACCGACTCCCGGGTGGTGGTCGACTTCCGGGTCACCCTGCCGCCGGGCGGCTCGGCGACGTGCCTGCTGCGGGCCCGCTCCCACGACGGCGCCCAGGTGGGCCACGCCGAGGTCACGGTGGCCGCCCGCCCCGGCGAGCGGCACGTCACCGCCCGGCACGAGGTGCCCACCACGGCCCGCCCGTTCATCGGCGAGGTGCTGCGCTGCCGGCCGGCCGCCTGAGCGAGGGCCGGCCGGCACCTGCCGAAACGCCCCGCCGGTGACCCGCCGGTGACCCGCCGGCACCTCGGGTGATCTACGGCACCCGGAAAAGCCCGCCGCTGCTAACCTTGGAAGTTCACCTGTCAGCCAGCACCCGCACGACCGAGGAGATCGCCTGTGTCCACGAATGGCAACGAGGCGCCCGCCACCTGGCTGTCCCAGGACGCGTACGACCGTCTGCAGGCCGAGCTCGACGAGCTGATCGCCAACCGGCCGGTCATCGCCGCCGAGATCAATGCCCGGCGCGAGGAGGGCGACCTGCGGGAGAACGGCGGCTACCACGCCGCCCGTGAGGAGCAGGGCAAGGCGGAGGGCCGCATCCTCTACCTGAAGGAACTGCTCCGCACGGCCAAGGTCGGCGAGGCACCGACCGCCGACGCGGTGGCCCCCGGCATGGTCGTCACGATCTACTTCGACGACGACCCCGACGACACCGACACCTTCCTGCTCGGCTCCCGGGAGATCGCCTCCACCACCGACCTGACCGTCTACAGCCCCGAGTCGGCGCTCGGCCGGGCGATCCTGAACGGCAAGGCGGGCCAGAGCTGCACCTACACGGCGCCCAGCGGAGCCGACATCAAGGTGACCATCGTCAAGTTCGAGCCGTTCTCCGGCTGACCGCCCTCCGGACCCGCGCCGGACGGCTCGGGTCCGACCCGACCGAGGCTGACAGGCTCCTCGGGCCCGAGCCACCCGCGACCGCCCCGGACCGGATCATCCGGCCGGGGCGGTCGCGTCTTCGGGGCGCACGGAACGCGATCACGCCTCGCCGGCGAACACCACCTGGTAGCCGCTCGCCCGCAGGGCGCTGATCAGCGTGTCCGAGTGCTCCACGCCGCGGGTCTCCACCGAGAGCGCCACCTCCACCTCGCCGAGGCGCAGGTGCGGGTTGACCCGCTGGTGCTCCACATCGACCACGTTGGCCCGGTGTTCGGCGATCTGGCTGAGCAGCGAGGCGAGCTGACCCGGCCGGTCCGAGCAGCGCACGGTGACCCGCAGGTAGCGGCCGGCCGCCGCGAGCCCGTGCTCGATCACCCGCAGCATGAGCAGCGGGTCGATGTTTCCGCCGGAGAGCACCGCCACCACCGGCGCCTCCACCTCGACCACCCCGGCCAGCAGCGCGGCAACCCCGACCGCACCGGCCGGCTCCACCACCTGCTTGCCGCGTTCCAGCAGCATCAGCAGCGCCCGCGAGATGTCCTCCTCCGACACGGTGACGATCTCGTCGACCAGCTTGCGGACGTGGGTGAAGGTCAGCTCGCCCGGGCGGCCCACCGCGATGCCGTCGGCGATCGTCGAGAACGACGACAGGCGTACCGGCGCGCCGGCCTTGAGCGAGGGCGGGAAGGCGGCGGCGGTCGCCGCCTGCACCCCGATCACCCGTACGTCGGGGCGCAGCGCCTTGGCCGCCACCGCCATGCCGGAGACCAGGCCACCGCCGCCCACCCCGGTGACGATGGTCTTCACGTCCGGGCACTGCTCGAGGATCTCCAACGCCACCGTGCCCTGGCCGGCGATGACGTCCCGGTGGTCGAACGGGTGGATGAACACCGCCCCGGTCCGCTCGGCGAAGGTCTGGGCCGCGACCAGTGACTCGTCCACGGTGTTGCCGATCAGCTCGACGGTGGCGCCGTACCCCTTGGTGGCGGCCACCTTCGGCAGCGGCGCGTTGACCGGCATGAAGACGGTGGCGTGGGTGCCGACCAGGCCGGCGGCGAGCGCCACCCCCTGTGCGTGGTTGCCGGCGCTCGCCGCGACCACGCCGCGTTCCCGCTCCTCGGCCGAGAGCCGGGCGATCCGCACATACGCCCCGCGCACCTTGTACGAGCCGGCGCGTTGCACGTTCTCGCACTTCAGCCACGCCGGCCCGCCGAGCGCGGCGCTGAGCGGCCGGGAGGGTTCCAGCGGGGTGGTGCGGGTGACGCCGGCGAGCAGTTCCCGCGCGGCCCGTACGTCGGCGAGACCGACCAGTTCCGTCATGCCCCGATGGTGCCACCCGCCTCCGGGGGAACCTGCGGCGACGCCACCGTCGGATCGGCCACCACCTGCGGCGACGACCCGGTGACGGGCTGCACCGGATACCGCGGGGCATAAGCGGCGGGCGCGCCGGGCACGGGCCAACCGGGGTGGTAGGGCCAGGCCGGCACGGCCCGGTCGATCCGGTCCTGCTGGGCGGCGGAGATCCGCCGGAGCAGCACGATCAGCGAGACCCCGGCGATCAGGCAGAACACCGCCGGGATCAACCGTGGGACGACCATGTACTGGTAGTAGCTGACGTACTCCTGAAACTCCGCCGCGTTCCGCGGCGTGTCGGCGACTTCCGCGTACTGCAGGGTGTCGATGCTGTTGACGACACCATCACCGATGCTGAACCCCAGCCAGGCGATCCACCAGAGGGCGACCAGCGGGGGCGGGCGCCGACGCCACAGGCTGTCCCGGGCGATGTTGGCCATCACCCGGGCCGGGACGACGAGGTTCGCGAACGGCACCAGCCAACCAGCGATCGCCCAGGCCGGGCTGAGCGACGGCAGGGCGCCGGGGAACGCGTCGGTGTTCTTCCGCGCGCGCCAGGTCCAGACGATCAACAGCACGGCGGCGGTCAGGTACGCGAGGAAGTAGGGCAGGGTGAGCAGACCCTCGGCCACCGCCGCACCGAGCAGCAGGTCGCTGTCCGCCTGGGCGGCGGCCCGGCGCGCCATCGCCCCTCCGACGACCGGGAACAGCGCGCCCGGCAGGTAGAGCACGGTGGTCGCGCAGACCGCGACCGAGGTGGCCAGCCCGAGGCCGCGCACGCCGTAGGTCGCCAGGCCGGGGGTGACCGCCGGCTGGCCGAGCGGGGTGCCGCAGCGCTGGCACTCGTTGAAGGCCGGGGACGTGGGGTCCCCGCAGGTCTGGCACTGCATCGTGACCGTCCAGGGTGGTGGGGGTGCGCCCACGCTAGACGATCATGCGGTCGCCGGCGACCCCGTGCCGACTCGGGGATAACCGGGGGCGTGCCGCTGCCAGGGCGCCTGCAACTCGAACTGGCCGGCGACGCCGAGCAGCAGCAGCTCGGAGCCGGGCGGGCCGACGAACTGCACGGCGACCGGCAGGCCGTCCGGGCGGCGGCCGACCGGCACCACGATCGCCGGCAGCCCGGCGATGTTCCATGGGGCGGCGTACGGGGCGTACCGGATGTTGGCCGCCATGTTCGCCCGCCAGGACCGGCCGGACCAGCCGGCGGCCTCCGGCGGCGGGCCGGCCAGCGCCGGAGTGAGCAGCAGGTCGATGGAGTGGTCGGCGAAGAAGCTCACCGAACGCTCGCGCCAGGCGACCCGGTCCGCCTCGCGGACGTACCCCCGGCGCTGCGCCCACTCGCCGAGCGCGATGTGCCGGCGGCTGCGCCGCTGCAACCCGCCCCGCTCGAGCCCGGCGGCCCGCGCGTCGGCGGCGGCCGCGGCGAACCAGGTGGCCAGACCCTTGAAGCCGAGCGCGGCCGGGTACACCGGGTCGGCCGGCACGGTGTCGTGGCCGGCGGCGGCGAGCAGCCGGCCGGCGGCGGCCACCGCGTCCCGGTTGGGCGCGTCCGGCGCGACACCGCGCACCGGGGAGCGCAGCGAGACGCCGACCCGCAGCCGCGGCGGCTGCGACAGCTTGTCGGGTCGGCGCCCGGCCAGCACCGAGAAGCCGACCACCGCGTCGGCCACCGTGCCGGTGAGCACGCCGTGCTCGGCGAGCCCGAACCAGTCGTCCGCGCCGAGCTGGTACGGGATCACCCCCCGGCCGGGCTTCAGCCCGACCAGGCCGCAGCACGCGGCCGGGATCCGGATCGAGCCGAGGCCGTCGTTGCCGTGTGCCATCGGCACCAGACCGGCGGCCACCGCGGCGGCCGCGCCGCCCGACGAGCCGCCGGGGGTACGCGACAGGTCCCAGGGGTTGCGGGTGACCCCGGACTCGTCGTCGGTGAGCGCCCAGAGGCCGAGCTCCGGCATCCGGGTCACCCCGAGGATCACCGCGCCGGCGCCGCGCAGCCGCCGGACCACCTCGTGGTCGGCCTCCGCCACCGGAGTACGCGCGGCGGCGGAGCCGTTCCAGGTGGGCAGCCCGGCCACGGGAGTGTTCTCCTTCACCGCGACCGGTACCCCGGCGAGGGGGAGGTTGGCCAGATCCTCCTGCTCGTCGACCTTCTCCGCCTCGGTGATCGCCGCCCCGCCGCGTACCGTGCGGAACGCGGCGAGGTCGGCGTCGACGTGCGCGATGTGGTCCAGGTGATCGGCCACGACCTGGGTGGCGGAGACGTCACCCCGGCGTACGCCCCGGGCGATCTGCTTGGCGGTCGCCCCCACCCAGGTGGTCGGCATGATCTCCGGCACGGCCAATCCTCCCCAGCCAGCGGTCAGCCCAGCGCCTGCTCCAGATCGGCGAGCAGGTCGTCGACCGTCTCGATGCCGACAGACAGTCGCACGAGATCGCCGGGAACTTCAAGCGGCGAGCCGGCGGCACTTGCGTGTGTCATCCGTCCCGGGTGCTCGATCAGGGATTCGACGCCGCCGAGGGACTCGGCGAGCACGAAGAGCCGGGCCCGGTTGCAGATCTGCACAGCGTGCTCCTCGCCCCCCGCGACGCGGAAGGAGATCATGCCGCCGAACCGGCGCATCTGCTTGGCGGCCACCTCGTGCCCGGAGTGCGTGGGCAGGCCCGGGTAGAGCACCTCGCTGACCTTGGCGTGACCGTCCAGGTAGGTCGCGATCCGCTCGGCGTTGTCGCAGTGCCGGTCCATCCGTACACCGAGGGTCTTGATGCCGCGCAGGGTGAGCCAGGCGTCGAACGGCCCGTTGACCGCGCCCATCGCGTTCTGGTGGTAGCGCAACTGCTCGCCGAGCCCGGGGTCGGCGGCGACCAGGGCGCCACCGACCACGTCGGAGTGTCCACCGATGTACTTGGTGGTGGAGTGGACGACCACGTCGGCGCCGAACGCGATCGGCTGCTGCAGGTACGGCGAGGCGAAGGTGTTGTCGACCACCAGCAGCGCGTCCGCGTCGTGCGCGACGGCGGCCAGGGCGGCGATGTCGGCGATGCCGAGCAGCGGGTTGGTCGGCGTCTCCACCCAGATGATCTTCGTGCTGCCGGGCCGGATCGCGGCCCGCACGGCGTCCGGGTCGGAGACCTTCGCCGGGGTGTAGTCCAGCCCCCACCGCTCGGCGACCTTGGCGAACAGCCGGTAGGTGCCGCCGTACGCGTCGTCCGGGATCACCACGTGGTCGCCCGGCTTGCAGACGGTGCGCAGCAGGGTGTCCTCGGCGGCCAGGCCGCTGGCGAAGGCGAGGCCCACCGGCCCGCCCTCCAGCGCCGCCAGGCACTCCTGGAGCGCGTCCCGGGTGGGGTTGCCGGAGCGGCTGTACTCGTAGCCCTGCCGGGGCGCGCCGACGGCGTCCTGGGCGTAGGTGCTGGTCTGGTAGATCGGTGGGATCACCGCGCCCGTGCGGGCCTCCGGGTCCTGGCCGGCGTGGATGGCGAGCGTCTCGAAGCCGTGACTCATTCCCGAGACGTTAGTCCGCCGTCGCGTCCCGGTGCGCGGAACCCGGGCCGGCACTAACCTGGCGCGGTGAGCGGGTGCGTGTTCTGCGGGATCGTGGCGGGCGAGGTGCCGGCGTTCACGGTGGCCGACGAGCCGGACGGAGTGGCCTTCCTGGACACCCGGCCGGTCTTCAAGGGCCACGTGCTGGTGGTGCCGCGCGCCCACGTGGTCACCCTCGACACCCTGCCGGCCGAGGCGCTTCCGGGCTACTTCCGGCTGGTGCAGCGGCTCATCGTGGCGGTCGAGGCCGGTCTGGGGTCCGGTGGGACGTTCGTGGCGGTCAACAACAAGGTGTCGCAGTCGGTGCCGCACCTGCACACCCACGTGGTGCCGCGGACGAAGGGCGACGGGCTGCGCGGCTTCTTCTGGCCACGGACCCGCTACCCGGACGACGCCGAGGCACGGGAGTTCGCCCGCAAGATCTCCGCCGCCCTGGCCTGAGTCACGCCCGGGCGGGTAAGGAGGCGGGAACCGGCGGTGTTGCATCCTGGGAGAGGCAAGAGAGGAGTCCAACCGTGTTCCTTCGCCGCATGAAGGCCGAAATGATCTCTCCCGAACAGGCCCTGCCGGGCCGGGCGATCGCGATGCCGATCTCCGACCGGCACGAGGTGCTGCCCTCCTCGCTGAAGGGCCCGTTCCCCGCGGGCTCCCAGGTCGCCGTCTTCGGGATGGGCTGTTTCTGGGGCGCCGAGCGGCTGTTCTGGACCCTCCCCGGCGTGATCACCACCTCGGTCGGCTACGCGGGCGGCTACACCCCGAACCCGACGTACGAGGAGGTCTGCTCGGGAATGACCGGGCACGCCGAGGTGGTCCAGGTGGTCTACGACCCCGCCCGGATCAGCTACGAGGACCTGCTCAAGGTCTTCTGGGAGAACCACGACCCGACCCAGGGCATGCGCCAGGGCAATGATGTCGGCACACAGTACCGCTCGGCGATCTACGCCACCACCGACGAGCAGCTCGCCACCGCGCAGGCGTCCCGGGACGCGTTCGCGCCGATCGTGGCGCGGGCCGGCAAGGGTGAGATCACCACGGAGATCACCCGGCTCGGGGACTACTACTTCGCCGAGGACTACCACCAGCAGTACCTGGCGCCGACCAAGAACCCGAACGGGTACTGCACCCACGGCCCGACCGGGCTGAGCTGCCCGGTCGGCGTGGCCCGTACCGCCGGCTGACCGACCCGAGGTCCGTCACCCAGCTGCGACGGTGGCACAGCTCCCTCACGCCCTTTGGGCTTGACGCCCGACACCTCCCGACGCCCGGCCGGACCTGTGATCCAAATCCGTTGCCTGGGTCCCGGGCGAGTGGATAGCGTGGCGGTACACGGGAAAGGAGGTGGTCCAGCTTTGTATAGCAATCGGACTCGTGAGGTGGCTGTCCGCTAGCCGCTGTCCTCGACAGTGATCCCGTCCGCCGCGAGGCGGGCACAGGCACCAATCGTCGAGACCGTGTGGCAGCGGTGCGGCGAATCCACGACAGCCACCCGACCCCCGGGGTACCGGCCCAGTCCAGCCGGCCCGCGCGCGAGCGCGGACACCCCGGGGGTCGCTTCATGTCAGCGGCAGGAGGCACCGTGTCCATGCGCGAGCTGGTGGTGCTGGGGACGGCCAGCCAGGCGCCCACCCGGCACCGCAACCACAACGGCTACCTGCTGCGCTGGGACGACGAGGTGCTGCTCTTCGACCCGGGCGAGGGCAGCCAACGGCAGCTGCTGCACACCGGGATCTCCGCCACCGACCTCACCCGGATCTGCGTCACCCACTTCCACGGCGACCACTGCCTCGGCCTGCCCGGCATGATCCAGCGGCTCTCGCTCGACCGGGTACCGCACCCGGTGGCCGTGACCTTCCCGGCCGGCGGCACCGAATACTTCGACCGCCTGCACCACGCGTCGGCCTTCTACGAGACCACCGAGCTGGCCGTCGAGCCGGTGCACGCCGACGGGCAGCGGTTCCCCCTGGGCATCGGCACGCTGGAGGCCCGCCGGCTGCGGCACCCGATCGAGACGTACGGCTACCGCCTCGTCGAGCCGGACGGCTGCCGGATGCTGCCGGAGCAGTTGTCCGCGTACGGCATCGCCGGCCCGGCGGTCGGCGAGCTGCTCCGCGTCGGCCACCTGGACCTCGACGGACGCCGCGTCACCCGGGACGAGGTGAGCGTGACCCGGCCGGGGCAGCGATTCGCGTTCGTGATGGACACCGGGCTCTGCGACGCGGTGTGGGCCCTGGCCGACCACGCCGACCTGCTGGTCATCGAGGCGACCTTCCTGGAGTCGGAGGCCGCGCTCGCCGCCGAGGTCGGCCACCTCACCGCCGGCCAGGCCGCGCGGGTCGCGGCCGAGTCCGGGGTACGCACACTCGTGCTCACCCACTTCTCCCAGCGGTACGCCGACCCACGCCGCTTCGCCGACGAGGCCCGGCGGCATTTCACCGGCGAGCTGGTGATCGCCGAGGACCTGCTGACCGTGCCGGTCCCGCCCCGGCGGGTAGCCTCGGCCCGGTGACCGTTTCCCTACGCCCCGCCACCCTGGCCGATCTGATGGCGGTCGGCGCCCTGCACCAGCGCTCCCGGGCGGCGGCGTACTCGTCCTTCCTGCCGCCCGAATCCCTGGCCGAGCCGACGGCGGAGGCGATGGGACGGTACTGGGTGGAACGGGTCGGTTGGGAGGCCGAAGACCACCGGATGACCCTGGCCGAGCGGGACGGCACGCTGGTCGGCTTCAGCTATCTGGGCCCCGACGACGCGGGCGACCCGGCCACCGGCCTGCTCAACGCGATCCACCTGGAGCCGGACCAGCGTGGCCGCGGCACCGGGCGGGCGCTCATGGTCGACGCGCTGGCCGCGATGCGGGCGCGCGGCTGGACCCGGGCGGCGCTCTGGGTGCTGGAAGGGAACGTCCCCGCCCGCCGGTTCTACGAGCGCGGCGGCTGGACCGCCACCGGCGTGTGCCGCGACGACCGGATCGGCTCCGTCCTCGTCCCGCAGCTGCGCTACGCCCGCGAGCTGTGAGGGCCGCTCCGCCGGCGGCGAAGCGGCCCGTGGCCGGGAGGACTCAGCGGGCGCCGAGGTGGGCGAGCAGGTCCTGCCGGGTCAGCACGCCCCTGGGCTTCCCGTCGACCAGCACGAGCGCGGCGTCGGCCTTCTCCAGCAGCGCGACCGCCTCGCTGACCGGCTGACCGCCGCCGATCATCGGCAGCGGCTCGGCCATGTGCCGCTCGATGGTGTCGTGCAGGTGGGCCTGCCCGGTGAAGAGCGCGTCGAGCAGATCCTTCTCGGCGATCGAGCCGGCCACCTCGCCGGTCACCACCGGCGGCTCAGCCTTGAGCACCGGCAGCTGGGAGACGCCGTACTCGCGCATGTAGTCGATGGCGTCGCGGACCGTCTCGGTCGGGTGGACGTGCACCAGCTCGGGCAGGCCGCCCGGCTTGCCGCCGAGCGCGTCGGCCACGGTCGGCTCGGTGCCGGAGTTGTCCAGGAAGCCGTACCGGGCCATCCACTTGTCGTTGAAGATCTTCGACAGGTAGCCCCGGCCACCGTCGGGCAGCAGCACCACGATCACGTCGTCCGGGCCGGCCTTGCGGGCCACCTCCAGGGCGGCCACCACGGCCATCCCGCACGACCCGCCGACCAGCAGCCCCTCCTCGCGGGCCAGCCGCCGGGTCATCTCGAAGGACTGCTTGTCCGACACCTCGACGATCTCGTCGGCGATCGTCCGGTCGTACGTCTCCGGCCAGAAGTCCTCGCCGACACCCTCGACGAGGTACGGCCGGCCGGTGCCGCCCGAGTAGACCGAGCCCTCCGGGTCCGCGCCGATGACCCGGACCCGCCCGTCGGAGGCCTCCTTCAGGTAGCGGCCGATGCCGGAGATGGTGCCGCCCGTGCCGACGCCCGCGACGAAGTGCGTGAGCCGGCCCTCGGTCTGCTTCCACAGCTCCGGGCCGGTGCTCTCGTAGTGCGAGCGGGGGTTGGCCGGGTTGCTGTACTGGTCGGGCTTCCAGGCGCCGGGGATCTCCCGGGCCAGCCGGTCGGAGACGTTGTAGTAGGAACGCGGGTCCTCCGGCGCGACCGCGGTCGGGCAGACCACCACCTCGGCGCCGTACGCGCGCAGCACGTCCTGCTTGTCCTGGCTGACCTTGTCCGGGCAGACGAAGACGCACTTGTAGCCCTTGAGCTGGGCCACCAGGGCCAGCCCGATGCCGGTGTTGCCGCTGGTCGGCTCGACGATGGTGCCGCCGGGCTGCAGGATCCCCGCCCGCTCGGCGTCCTCCACCATCCGCAGCGCGATCCGGTCCTTCACCGAACCGCCCGGGTTGACGTACTCCACCTTCGCCAGCACGGTCGCCTGGATGCCCTCGGTGACGTTGCGCAGGCGTACCAGCGGGGTGTTGCCGATCAGCTCGACGACGTTGTCGTAGTACTGCACCTCGTTGTGCCCTTCGTTGCGGCACCGGCGCCGGCGGCCGGGCGGACGTCTGTTCGTCGCCCAGGGTACGTGCCGTCAGGGCACCGCATGCCCGGGGATGACGGTGCTGCGCCGCGCCTCCCACTGCAGGAACCGCTCCGTCTCGGCGAGCACGCTGCCGGCCAGCCAGCTGACCATCACCGCGTCATCGGCCAGGCCGAAGATCCCCAGCGGGAACTCCGGGATCAGGTCGATCGGCGAGACGATGTACGCCGTGGCGGCGGTCATCATCGCCAGCCGCAGGCCGCCGTCGTACTCGCCCTTCGCGGTGGCCCGGATCATCCGCGGCAGTGCCGCCAACCGCGCGCCCAGCGACGGGCCGCCCCGCGCCCCCGCCATCAGCGCCCGGGCCAACGCGGCGAAGGCCGCGCTCCGCTTCAACGTCTTTGCCATCCTCGTCGCCCCTTTCCGCCCATCAGCGTGCCGCCTCGGCGCAAGCGTGCCACTGTTCCGAACAAATACCCGGAACAGTCGATTTCCAGCCCCCTGATCACGGGAGCGCGGGGTGTCGGGGCGGCGCGATAATGTCGGTTCATGGGGGACGCTGGTTCCGTCGCACCGTCCGCTTGGCGGGATGTCCGGCGGATCGCCCGCCTGGCGGCGATCGGCACGGGCGCCACCGTGGCGGCCACCGTCGCGACCGGCGGGGTGCTGCTCGGCCAGGCCCGGCAGGCCCGCCGCACCATCCCGATGGCCGAGGCGCCCCCGCCGCGCTGTGACGGAGTGTACGGCGCGAAACTCCCCGGCCCGCCGATCACCATGGTCATCCTCGGCGATTCCTCGGCCGCCGGTTACGGCGTGCACCGTCGCCGCGAGACGCCGGGCGCGCTGCTGGCCACCGGGCTGTCCCGCCGGCTGCACCGGCCGGTGCGGCTGCACCGGTTCGCCGTGGTCGGCGCCCTCTCCGCCGGGCTGAAGCCGCAGGTCGAGTCGGCCCTGGAGGTCGAGCCGCACATCGCGGTCATCCTGATCGGCGGTAACGACGTCACCAACCGCACCGCACCGTCGGTGGCCGTGCGCTACCTGGTCGACGCGGTCCGCGCGCTGCGCGCGGCGGGCTGCGAGGTGGTCGTCGGCACCTGCCCCGACCTGGGGGCAATCCGGCCGATCCAGCCACCGCTGCGCTGGCTGGCCCGCCGTTGGAGCCGTCAGCTCGCCGCCGCCCAGACGGTCGCCGTGGTCGAGGCGGGCGGCTGGACGGTCTCCCTCGGTGACCTGCTCGGTCCCCGGTTCGCCGCGGAGCCGGCCCGGATGTTCGCCTGGGACCGGTTCCACCCGTCCGCCGAGGGCTACGCGGTCGCCGCGGCGGCGCTGCTGCCCACCCTGCTCTCCGCGCTGGGCGCCGGCCAGGAACGCCGGGCGCCGCTCGCCGGCCGCGACGGCGTACGGTCGCTCCCCGAGGCGGCCCACGAGGCGGCCCGGCACGCCGGCACCGAGGTCAGCGGCACCCAGGTCCGGGGCCGCGACCGAGGTCCCGCCGGCCGCTGGGCACAGCTTCGGCGGCGCGCCTTCTTCGGGGTCGGCGCGGTGCCGCAACCCGGCCCCTCCGCGGATTCACCGACCCTTGAGGGTCTGGCGTGAGCGGGCCCGGCGAGGCATCATCAGCAGGCACAACGCGGGCCGCGCCCATTTTCGAGGCCGTTCGCGGGAAAGGCGCGGCAGTTCCCGACGTCGCGAAGGGAACGGTTCACGCCGTCGGAGCTGGGGAGGTGTCGTCGTCATGACGGAGCGTAACGGGCTCGTCGTCCGGCTGGGCCGGGCCGCGGCACTGTCCCTGGTCGCCGGCACGGTGGGCGGCGCGGCGATCCTCGCCGGCCAGGCCATCGCCGCCCGCAGCCGCCAGTACGCCCAGCCCGAGCTGGGCCTCGCGCTGCGCGCCACGGTCGGCCGGGCGGATGCCCCGGCGCTGCGGCTGGTGCTGCTCGGCGACTCCTCGGCGCTCGGCGTCGGGGTGGCGCGCCTCGAGGAGACCGTCGGCGGCCAGCTGGCCCACCTGCTCGCCGAGGGGCCGACCGGCCGGCGGGTGCAGCTGTCCAGCGTGGGGGTGTCCGGCTCCCGCTCCACCGACCTGGCCACCCAGGTGGCCCGGGCGCTGCTCGGTGAGCGCCCCGACGTGGCGGTGATCCTGATCGGGGCCAACGACGCCACCGCCCTGGCCCGGCCCGCGGACGCCGCGGCGTACCTCGGCTCGGCGATCCGCCGGCTGCGCGAGGCGCACGTCGAGGTGGTCGTGGGCACCTGCCCCGACCTCGGCGCGGTGCGCGCGGTCGCGTCCCCGTTGCGGCAGGTGCTCGCCTGGTCGGGGCGGCGGATCGCCCGGGCGCAGATCTCGGCCGTGCTGGACGCCGGCGGCACCGTGGTCGACCTGGCCGCCGAGACCGGCCCCGTGTTCCGGGCGGACGCGGGGACGCTCTGCCACGACGCCTACCACCCCTCCGCGGACGGCTACCGGGTCTGGGCACACGCCCTGCTGCCGGCGGTCGAAGCGGCGGCGACGGTCGCCTCCCGGCACCACTGACCGCCGCCCCGGCACCAGCAACCCGACGCCGGGCGTGACATTTCCCGCCGGGCGGCCAGCTTCCGCCACAAGTTACCCGCGAGTTAGCGTTGGCTCATGCCGATTGAGTCGCCCCGTGACGCCGTCATCGTCGCCACCGCCCGCTCCCCCATCGGTCGGGCGGTCAAGGGTTCCCTCCGGGACGTCCGACCGGACGACCTGACCGCCACCATCGTGCAGGCCGCCCTCGACAAGGTGCCCGCGCTCGACCCCACCACCGTCGACGATCTCTACCTGGGCTGCGGCCTGCCCGGCGGCGAGCAGGGCTTCAACCTGGCCCGGGTGGTCGCCACCCTGCTGGGGCTGGACGGCCTTCCCGGCGCCACGCTGACCCGGTACTGCGCGTCCTCGCTGCAGACCACCCGGATGGCCATGCACGCGATCCGGGCCGGCGAGGGTGACGTCTTCATCTCCGCCGGTGTCGAGACCGTCTCCCGGTACGCCCGGGGCAACTCCGACACCCTGCCCCCGGAGGCGCAGGCGCTGGTCGGCGGCGGCTGGGAGAACCCGCGCTTCGCCGAGGCCCGCGAGCGCTCCGCGGCCCGGGCCCGGGGCGGCGCCGAGGTGTGGACCGACCCGCGGGAGGCCGGCCGGCTCCCCGACATCTACCTGGCGATGGGACAGACCGCGGAGAACCTCGCCCAGGTCCACGACATCACCCGTGAGGACATGGACGCGTTCGGCGTACGCAGCCAGAACCTGGCCGAGAAGGCGATCGCCGCCGGCTTCTGGGCTCGCGAGATCACCCCGGTGACCACGCCGGACGGCACCGTGGTCAGCGCCGACGACGGCCCCCGCCCGGGGGTGACCATGGCGGGCGTCGCCGGCCTGAAGCCGGTCTTCCGCCCGGACGGCCGGATCACCGCCGGCAACTGCTGCCCGCTCAACGACGGGGCCGCCGCCGTGATCGTGATGAGCGCCCAGCGGGCGAAGGATCTCGGCCTCACCCCGCTTGCCCGGATCGTCTCCACCGGCGTCACCGCGCTCTCCCCGGAGATCATGGGTCTCGGCCCGGTCGAGGCGTCGAAGCAGGCGCTCCGGCGGGCCGGCATGACCATCGACGACGTCGACCTGGTCGAGATCAACGAGGCGTTCGCCGCCCAGGTGATCCCGTCGTACCGGCAGCTCGGCATCCCGGAGGAGAAGCTGAACGTGATGGGCGGCGCGATCGCCGTCGGGCACCCGTTCGGCATGACCGGCGCCCGGATCACCGGCACCCTGCTCAACGCCCTGGAGTGGCACGACAAGACCATCGGCCTGGAGACCATGTGCGTCGGCGGCGGCCAGGGCATGGCCATGGTGCTCGAACGGCTGAGCTGAGCCGAATCGACGCCAGCCGGGCGCGGGCCTAGAGCGAGGCGCGGGTGCTGGCCACCGCGGCGGCGGCCTCGGCCAGCACCGACTCCGCCGGGCCGGCCGCCACCAGGTCGGCGGCGACCACCCGGAGCTGGTCGGGCAGGACCAGGTCGCTGCCGAGCCGGGGCACGTCCCGGCGCGGCTCACCCTGCGCGTCCGCCGCCAGGTTGGCGATCTCCTGCACCAGTTTGTGCACCAGGTCGGCCCGGGAGACGTTGCCGCCCTCGGCCGATGCCGACCAGCGCGGCTGCTGCCAGTGCCCGACCTGGCGGACCAGCAGCTGCACCGCCCGGTCCAGTTCCCCTGCGCTCATCGTGGCCGAGTCTACGACGGCTCCAGGTCGCGGCGCGGCGGCAGACCGGCCTTCATTCGGACCGGAGCGCCGCCTAGCGGCGGGAGGCCGAATCATGGCCGCCAGCCGAGCTGGAGTTGTCGCTGGTCAGCGCCGGACGTAGCTGAGCAGGCGGAGGATCTGCCAGTACAGGAAGATCAAGCCGACCAGCAGCCCGAACGCGCAGTACCAGGCGTACCGGCGGGACAGGCCGGCCCGGACCGACCGCTCGACCAGGTCGAAGTCGAGGATGAAGCTGAACGCTCCGGCGATGATCGCCACCACCGAGAAGAGGTACGGCAGCCAGCCCACCCGCGCGGTCAGGCTGTAGACCACCAGCCCCTGCCGCCCGGTGAACAGGTAGGCGGCCAGGTTGACCAGGCTGAGCACCAGGATCCCGAGCAGCACGCCGGCGACCAGCCGGGCCATCCGTGGGGTGGCTCGGACGATCCGGGCCCGGTAGAGCAGCGCCATGCCGAGGAAGACGCCGAAGGTGCCGATCACCGCCTGCACCACGATGCCCGGATAGACCAGCTCGAAGGCCCGGCTGGCCACCCCGAGCAGCAGCCCCTGGAGCACCGCGTACGCGACGATGAGCGGCGGGTTGGTGACCTGCCTGAGGGAGATGAACAGCAGCAGCGCCAGACTGGCCAGGGAGCTGCCGGCCAGCGCCGCCGGGATCCACACCGCCTGCGGCACGAACACCCAGGCGACCGCGGCGGTGGCGCCGGTGAGCAGCAGCAGGCCCACGGTGCGGCTGACCACGTCGGCCACGGTCATCGTGTCGGCGGCGCCGAGCACCTGGCGCTCGGCCCGGCGGACGTCGTCCAGCCGGGTCAGCACCGGGTTGGCACTGCGCACCGCGACCTCCTCGCCGACGTACCCCGCTCCACTCTGCCCGGGGCGGCTCGGCGACGGCGGGGAAACGACGACGCCCGCCGCCGCGGTCGCGGCAGGCGGGCGTCGGAGGTCGGGCGGCGGTCAGTCGTCGCCCTGGAAGTAGCTGAGCAGGCGCAGCACCTCGAGGTAGAGCCAGACCAGGCCGACCACGATGCCGAAGGCGGCCGTCCAGGCGTACCGCTGCGGGAGCCCCATCCGGACGCCCTCTTCGATGTTCGCGAAGTTGAGCACGAAGCTCAGCGAGGCGACCACGATGCAGACCAGGCTGAAGACGATGGCCAGGCCGCTGCCGTCGCGCAGGTGGGTGTTGACCCCGAAGAGCGAGAGCACCAGGTTGATCATCATGGCCGCGAAGAGGCCACCCATGATCGCGACCATGATCTTGGTGAATTTCGGGGTGGCGCGGATGACGCGCGCCTTGTAGAGCATCGTCATCACGAAGAAGACGCCGAAGGTCGCCACCACGGCCTGCAGCACGATCCCGGGGTAGCGGTGGTCGAAGAACTTGCTCACCGCACCGACGAAGACACCCTCGATGATGGAGTACGCCACGACCAGGGCCGGGTTCGCCATCCGCGAGAACGAGATGATCATGCCGAGCACCAGGCCGACCACCGCGCCGCCGAGCCAGGCCAGCCCGAGCAGCTGGTCCGGGACCAGGACCCAGGTGGCCGCCGCGGCGCCGCCCAGGATCGCCAGCATGGTGACCGTCTTGACGACGACGTCGTCCAGGGTCATCGGGGCGGCGGTGGTCGGGGCCGCCGGGTAGCCGGTCGCGTACTGCTGCTGCGGGTACGGCTGGTACTGCTGCGGATATCCGGGCTGACCGTACGGCCCGGGCTGGGCGTACCCGGCCGCCCGCTCGCGCTCGGCCGCCTGGCCGAACCGGGAGAGCACCGGGTTCGAGGTCTTCACTTTCAGGCCTCCCTCAGGGGGTCAATGCACGTGAACGTGCAGCTCCAGGGTAGACGGGAGGCGCAACCCCGTGCTGGCAGTGAAGCTGTGGGAAAGCTGAGAGTCTGAGGTGCCCGGGGCGGGGCTCGAACCCGCACGCCTCGCGGCAGCCGCTTTTAAGGCGGCCGTGTCTGCCGTTCCACCACCCGGGCGGGTGACACCGACGCAGCGGTGCAGGTCTCACCGTAACCGTTCCGCGGCAAGCCGGCGTACCCGGCGGGGACCCGCCCCTATGGTCGAAGCCGTGACCAGCGCCGCCCGCGCGGGCCCCGGCCGGGAGGTCCGCCTCGAACCGGCGGCCGCCCGTCCGAGCCGGGCGGGCCGCCTGCTGGCCACCGTGGCCCGCCACCGCGCGGGCCTGCTGGCCGGGCTGCTCTTCACCCTGCTCGCCGGCTGGCTCACGCACGGCCTGTGGCCGGCCCCGGGGCAGCGGGTGCTCGCGCTCAACCCGGCGGACCAGACCCTCTACGAGTGGTTCCTGGCCGTCGACTCGCGGGCTCTGCTGGGCGACTTCAGCCTGCTCACCGACCGGCTCAACGCGCCGGACGGGGTCAACCTGCTGGCCAACACCACGGTGATCGCGCTCGGGGTGCTGCTCGCCCCGATCACGGTCGCGTTCGGGGCGCCGGTCACCTTCGCCCTGCTGGCCGCCGGCAACCTCGCCGGCACCGCCGTGGCCTGGTATCTGCTGTTCACCCGGGCGCTGCGCGCCCACCCGCTCGCCGCCGGCCTCGGCGCGGCGCTCTGCGGCTTCGGCCCCGGCATGGTCGCGCAGAGCAACGCCCACCTGCACATGACCGCCCAGTGGCTGGTCCCCGTGATCGTCTGGCAGGTGGTCCGGCTGCTCCGGGCCGCCTGTCGGTCGGACGGGCCGGACCGCCGGCGGCTGGCCGGCTCGGCGGTCGGGCTGGCCACGGCGGTGGCCGCACAGTTCTTCATCGGCGAGGAGGTGCTCCTCCTCACCGCGGTCACCCTGCTGGTGATGGCGGTCGCGTACGGGCTGGCCGACCGGGCGCTGCTACGCCGGGCGCTGCCCGCGTTCGCCGCCGGGCTCACGGTGGCCGCCGGCCTGGCCGGGTTCGTGCTCGCGTACCCGCTGTGGTATCAGTTCGCCGGCCCGCAGGCGGTGCCCACCGGGACGTTCGACCCACACCACTACGCCGCCGACCTGACCAGCTGGACGACGTTCTCCCCGCTGTCCGTGCTGGGCAGCGACGCCGCGTCCCAACTGACCAGCGGCCCGGCCGAGTTCAACACCTTCCTCGGCTGGCCCCTGCTGCTGGTCACCGTCGCCTGCGCAGTCCGGCTGGTTCGCCGCCCGGTGGTGGTCGCCTGCGGGGCCGGAGCCCTGGTCATGGGGGTGCTGTCGCTCGGCCCCGAGGTGCTGGTCGCCGGCGAGCGGACCGGGCTGCCCACCCCGTACGCGCTGCTGGTCGGACTGCCGGTGGTGGACAGCGCGCTGCCCACGCGGTTCGGCCTGGCGGTGCTGCCCCTGGCCGGCACGGTGCTGGCCCTCGCCCTGGACCGGGCAGTGGCGGAACGCGGCCTGGCCCGGCGGCTGGTGCCGGTGGCCGTCGGCGTGGGGCTGCTCACCGTCTTCCCCGCGCCGCTGCCGACCACAGCCCGGCCGCCGCTGCCCGAGTTCGTCGCCGCCGGCCACTGGCGGGAGTGCGTACGCCCCGGCGGGGTGCTGGTCCCGGTGCCGACGGCCACCCCGACCGATCCGTGGCCGATGCGCTGGGCCACCGCCACGAACGCGGCGTTCGGCATGCCGGAGGGCTTCTTCATCGGCCCGTACGGCAACGACGGCGCCCCGTCCGTCGGCACCTACCGGCGCCCCACCTCCGTTCTGCTGGCCGACGCCGCCGTACGGGGCGTACCGCCCGTGATCGGCGACGAGCAGCGCCGGCAGGCCGCCCGGGACGTCCGCTTCTGGGGCGCCTCCTGCGTGGCACTGACCGACGACGCGCCGCACCCCGAGGCCCTGCGCTGGACCCTGGAGGCGCTCTTCGGCCCGGGCATCCGCGTCGCCGACGCCTGGACCTGGCGGTTCTGATCGCTGTTCGGGCTGGTTGCTGTTGTGCTTGGTTGCTGTTGGTGGCTGGTTGCTGTTCGGGCTGGGGGCGAGGGTGACCGGCTCCGGGCGGTCAGGCTTGATCCCTGCGCCGGTCACCCTCGCCC
>NZ_JBEYER010000032.1:0-64880 GCF_040634005.1 Micromonospora sp. NPDC007271 | reverse complement strand
ATGCCTTGGCACCAGGAGCCGATGAAGGACGTGGGAGGCCGCGATAGGCCTGGGGCAGGCGGAGGGGTCGCGCAGCGGCTTGCCGTCGCGCATGTCGGCGAGGATCTCGCGCATCTCGCCGTCGCCGAGGCTGTGCTGGTCGTGGTGGGCCTCGACCAGCTCGTAGAGCCTGGTCTGCACCCGGTCGACGTGCGGTACGTCGCGGAGCACCGACTGGCCGCGCTCACCAGCCGACTCGATGGTGAGCGTGCCGCAGCCGAGCAGTCGCTCCACGAAACGCTGGTGCATGGAATGGTCGTTGATCCGGGTCAACGGCAGGTCCCGCCGGTCGCGGGAGAGGACGCCCTGCTGCAGCAGCACCCGCTCGTTGGTGAAGAGATAGTGCGTGGTGCGCCAGACCAGGAACGGCCACAGAGCCAGCCAGAGCACCAGCGCCAGGCAGAGCGCGGCGATCACGTAGAGCGCGATCGTGCCGCCGCCACCCTCGGGCAGCAGGACCCAGCCCGCGACCACCGCCGCGACGGCGAGCGCCAGCACCAGGATCGGCCGGATCAGTGCCTTCCAGTGCGGGTGCAGGTGCAGCACGACGTGCTCGTCCTCGGTGAGCACGTCTTCGGGGAACGCCACGGGAACCTCCTCGCAGAACAGGACGCGCTGACCGTAACCGGTCGACGCATCCCCGTGGGATCGGCCGCGCGGGGGGGTGTGAGAGGGGTTCCCTTCCATACCTGTGGCGTTGGGAAGGGGCCCTTCCTTTCACCGCAGGTGCAGGACGTCGCCGGCGGCCAGGCGGAGGTTGCCGGTCGGAGTGTCGACGAGGAGCTGGCCGTCGGGGTCCACGCCGGTGGCCGTGCCGTGCACCTCGTGGCCGTCCGGGAGCAGCACGCGGACCTGGCGGCCGATCGTGGCGCAGGCGGCCAGGTAGGCGTCCCGGAGGCCGCTGGCGACCGCGTCGCCGCCGGTCGAGCGCCAGCGGTCGTACCAGCCCGCGAGCGAGCGGAGCAGGGCGCGCAGCAGCGGGTCGCGGTCGGTGGCCACGGCACCGGCGAGCTGGAGCGAGGTGGCGGGCAGTCCGGTGGGGTTCTCCGGCAGCTCGTCGGCGCGCAGGGTGACGTTGAGGCCGATGCCGACCACGATCGCGGGCGGCTGGTCCGGCTCGCCGCCCGGCACCGCCTCGGCCAGCACCCCGGCGCACTTGGCGCCGTCGATCAGCAGGTCGTTCGGCCACTTCAGGCGGGCCTCCAGCTCGGCCGTCCGGGCCACCGCCTCGACCAGCGCGACCCCGGCGAGCAGCGGCAGCCAGCCGTACCCCGCGGGTGACACGGAGGACCAGCCATGCTCCGGGACGGCCTCGCCGGGCCGCAGCAGGACGCTGGTCGCGATGCCGGCCCGCGGCGGCGACTGCCAGACCCGGCCACGCCGCCCCCGGCCGGCGGTCTGTCGCTCGGCGACCACCACCAGGCCCTCCGGCTCGCCGGCCCGGACGGCCTCGGCCACGTCCGCGTTGGTCGAGCCCGTCTCCGCGCGCAGCTCCAGGCGACGCCACGGCCCGTGCGGGGCGACCAGCGCGCGCCGCAGTCGGGCCGCGGACAACGGCGGACGGTCCAGATCGGTGTACGGCGAGCCGGGCATCCCGCCAGCCTACGGCCCGAGCGGCGGGCGGTCGCCGGGAAGCCGGTGAGGCGGACTGCACAACAGTCCGCGGCTGAACCATCGTTATATTCCCTGGGTGACTACCGAGACCGGGATCAACATCCACACCACCGCCGGCAAGCTGGCGGACCTGGAACGCCGGGTCGACGAGGCGGTGCACGCCGGGTCGGCGCGCGCGGTCGAGAAGCAGCACGCGCGGGGCAAGAAGACCGCCCGGGAGCGGATCGAGATGCTGCTCGACGAGGGGTCCTTCGTCGAGCTGGACGAGTTCGCCCGGCACCGGTCCACCAACTTCGGGCTGGCGAAGACCCGGCCGTACGGCGACGGCGTGGTGACCGGCTACGGCACCGTGGACGGCCGGCAGGTCTGTGTCTTCGCGCAGGACTTCACCGTCTTCGGTGGCTCCCTCGGCGAGGTCTTCGGCGAGAAGATCGTCAAGGTGATGGACCTGGCCATGAAGATCGGCTGCCCGGTCGTCGGCATCAACGACTCCGGCGGCGCGCGGATCCAGGAGGGCGTCGCCTCGCTCGGCCTCTACGGCGAGATCTTCTTCCGCAACGTCCGGGCCAGCGGCGTCATCCCTCAGATCTCCCTGATCATGGGCCCGTGCGCGGGTGGTGCGGTCTACTCGCCGGCGGTCACCGACTTCACCGTGATGGTCGACCAGACCTCGCACATGTTCATCACCGGCCCCGACGTGATCAAGACGGTCACCGGTGAGGACGTCGGGATGGAGGAGCTGGGCGGGGCCCGGACCCACAACTCGCGCAGCGGCAACGCGCACTACCTCGGCACCGACGAGGAGGACGCGATCGAGTACGTCAAGGCGCTGCTGTCGTACCTGCCGTCGAACAACCTGGACGAGCCGCCGGTCTTCGACGCCCCGGCCGACCTCGACGTCACCGATGAGGACCGGGAGCTGGACACGCTGATCCCGGACTCGGCCAACCAGCCGTACGACATGCACCGGGTGATCGAGCACGTCCTCGACGACGGCGAGTTCCTCGAGGTCCAGCCCCTCTACGCGCAGAACATCGTGGTCGGCTTCGGCCGGGTCGAGGGGCGCCCGGTCGGCGTGGTGGCCAACCAGCCGATGCAGTTCGCCGGCACGCTGGACATCGCCGCGTCGGAGAAGGCGGCCCGATTCGTGCGGACCTGCGACGCGTTCAACGTCCCGGTGCTGACCTTCGTGGACGTGCCCGGCTTCCTGCCCGGCACCGGTCAGGAGTGGGACGGCATCATCCGCCGCGGCGCGAAGCTCATCTACGCGTACGCCGAGGCCACCGTCCCGAAGGTCACCGTGATCACCCGCAAGGCGTACGGCGGGGCGTACGACGTGATGGGTTCCAAGCATCTCGGCGCGGACCTGAACTTCGCCTGGCCGACCGCGCAGATCGCGGTGATGGGCGCGCAGGGCGCGGTGAACATCCTCTACCGGCAGGAGCTGGCGAACGCCGAGGACCCGGCGGCCGTCCGCGCCGAGAAGATCGCCGAGTACGAGGACACCCTGGCCAACCCGTACATCGCCGCCGAGCGCGGGTACGTCGACGCTGTGATCCCGCCGCACGAGACCCGTACCCAGATCGTCCGCGCCCTCCGGGTGCTGCGCACCAAGCGCGAGACCCTGCCCCCCAAGAAGCACGGCAACATCCCGCTGTAGGTGCGAGGAAGGGTCCCCTGTCAACGCCTGGGGTAGAGCAGGGGGCCCCTGTTGACGCCGCGAGCCGGCAGGGCAGCCCTGCGCGGCTCAGCAGCGGGGATTGGCAGCGGGGCACATCCGGGCGGCGGCGACGGTGGCCAGGCGACGCAGGTCGGATTCGGTGCCGTCCCGGCCCAGGTTGATCACCGCCACCAGGTCACCGACGCGGACCACCGCCGTGCTCTCCGGCGCGGGCAGCGCGCCCAACGACCGGCCGGTGCCCAGGTCCCGGGCCTGGCCGATGCTGTGCCGCAGCAGCACCGACTCGGTGCCGGCGAAGCTCCGGTCCACCACCTGCCAGCGGTGGGTGACCTGGGCGGAGACTTCCTTTCCCTGCCACTGGACGGGGCCCTCGGTCCGCCAGTTCCCGCAGGGGGCCAGCATCTTGTCGATGCCGGCGAACAAGCGGCGGGCCACGTCCGGCTCGACGCGGTAGACGTCCTGGGTGAGCAGGACCTCCTTCGCCGACTGGTCGGTGCCGGCAGGGCGTGCGCTCAGCAGGGTGACCGAGCGCGAGTAGCGCGAGGGTTCCCATTGCGCGGTCATCCGCTGGAACCGGTGGCACCAGAGCAGGCCCCGGGCGATCTCGACGCGCTCAGCCAATCCGCTCTGGGTGAGCGCCTCGGCGTCGGTCCGCAGGTCGGCCGGGGCCAGCAGCACCTCCAGCGGCACCTCGGCCGCCACCCGCTCCGAGGGGCTCGAGGTCGGGGACGCCATGGTGGTGAACGGTGCTGCCGGCGGTCCGGGACGGGCCCAGGCGGTGACGGCCGAGCCGCTGGCGACCGCCAGCACCGCGACCGCGGCCAGCACCGCGGTACGCCAGCTGCGGCGCCGGGCCCGGGCGCGGATCTCGTCCGGCTCCGGCCAACGGACGTCCCGCAGCTCCCGCTGCACCAGTTCAACGAACGCCAGGTCGTCGTCACGCATCGGCGGCCTCCTCCAGATCCACGACCGCGAGCAGCCCGGCGAGTGCGGCGCGCCCCCGGGACAGTCGGGCCTTCACCGTGCCGACCGGGGCCGCGGTCTCCCGGGCGACCTCGGCGACCGGCATGCCGAGCAGGTAGTAGAGCGCGATCGCGGTGCGCTGCTCCTCCGGCAGCCGGCGCAACGCGGCCACCACCTCGACCGTGTCGATGCTGGGCGCGGGCGTCGTCTCCTCCGCCCCGTGCCGCAGGTACGCCCGGGCGCGGCTGCGCAGGCTACGCCATCGGCTCACCGCGATCCGGCTGGCCACCACCCGTACCCAGGCCTCCGGGTCGTCGTACCCGCGCACCGTCGACCAACGCTGCCAGGCCCGGATGTACGCCTCCTGCACGGCGTCCTGAGCCTCCGCCAGATTCCCGGTGAGCACGTAGACGAAGCCGAGCAGCCGTTCCCGGCTGCCCCGGTAGAACTCGTCGAACCCGTCGACGTCCGGCACGCTGCTACCTCCCCCGTGGCGGTCGCAGGGGAGACGCCTGGCACCGGCGGTGCGGTTGCCCGGTCAGCCGGCCATTTTCGCCAGCTCGGGTCAGTTCGCCCGGGCTGCCCCGGGAGTCCGCCACGTTGTCCCGGCCCTGTGGCCGGCCGTCCCTCGCCGGCCCGCCGTCCTGGCCTCGTCGGCTTGTCGTCCCCGGCCTAGCCGGCCGGGGTCAGAGGGCGAGGCCCACGTCGCGCAGGATCGGGCCGGCGAGCAGCACCGCACCGGCGCCGAGCACGGCCAGGTTGACCAGGGCGAAGACCGCCACCCAGAACAGCGCGGGGAGGGGGGTGAGCCGGGCGAGCTGGTCCGCGTCGGATTCGGGCAGCCGGCCCCGGCTGCGCATCCGTTGCAGCTCCACCACCGGGCGTACGCCGCCGAAGAGCAGGAACCAGACCGATGTCCAGGCGAAGGCCGCCTGCACGTCGGGGGACGCGTACCAGGAGACGGCGAGCACCACGCCACCGGTGACCAGCAGCGACAGGACGCCGAAGACGTTGCGGATCATCACCAGCATGGCCAGCAGCAGCGCGACCGCGACCCAGAGCAGCAGGGTGATCCGGTTGCCGGCGAGCAGCCACCCGCCGGCGAGGCCGATCAGCGACGGCGCGACGTACCCGGCGAGCAGGGTGAGGATCATCCCCGGCCCGGTGGGGCGGCCCGCGGAGAGGGTGAGCCCGGAGGTGTCCGAGTGCAGCCGGATGCCGCGCAGCTTCCGGCCGGTCAGCAGCGCGGCCAGGGCATGGCCGCCCTCGTGGGCGATGGTCACCGCGTTGCGGGCGATCCGCCAGGGCGCCCGGGTGGCGACCACGGCCAGCGCGACGACGGCGGTGAGCAGCACCAGGAGCGGCGGCGGGTCGGGCTGTGCGCTCAGCAGCTTGTCCCAGAGGGTGGTGAGGCCGTCGATGAGGGGCATGGGCGGGCAGCCTACCGGCCCGAGCTGTGTCGCTCGGCGGGCGCGGGCCCGTACCGTGTGCGGCTGGCCGGGTGGCGATCGGAGCGGGAGGTGAAGACCGGTGAGCGGAGCCATCGGTCACCAGGACGACGATCGCCGTCGATGAAAAATTCTTTAGACACTCTTGCCTGGGCGGGCAGTTGTCTCCAAAGATAGTCGTCAATCGGTTGACGTCCCTGGAGGAGGCATCAATGGCTCGTACCAGACTCTCCCTGCGCCGACTGCTCGCCGCCGGCCTCACCGTCGCCGCCACCGCGGCGGCGGCCCTCTTCGCCACCGCCGCCCCGGCCTCGGCCGCCACGGTCGCCGGCATCGACGTCTCCAACTGGCAGGGCAGCATCAACTGGACCAGCGTCCGTAACTCTGGCATCGAGTTCGCCTTCATCAAGGCCACCGAGGGTACGAGCTACAAGGACCCGTCCTTCAACACCAACTACCCCAACGCCTACTACGCCGGCGTCATCCGGGGCGCGTACCACTTCGCCCGGCCCAACCTCTCCGGCGGCGCGGCCCAGGCCGACTTCCTGGCCAACAACGGCGGCGCCTGGTCGGCCGACAGCCGTACCCTTCCCGCCGCCCTCGACCTGGAGGCCAACCCCTACAGCGGCGGCTACTGCTACGGCCTGACCACCTCGGGGATGCGGACCTGGATCAGCGACTTCCTCAACCGCTACAAGGCCCGCACCAGCCGGTACGCGGTCATCTACACCACCACCAGCTGGTGGAACCAGTGCACCGGCAGCTGGACCGGCCCGTGGGCCAACCACCCGCTGTGGATCGCCCGCTGGGCCAGCTCGCCCGGCACCCTGCCGGCCGGCGCCTCGGTGTGGAGCTTCTGGCAGTACACCAGCACCGGCAGCGTCTCCGGGATCAGCGGCAACGTCGACCGCAACTACTGGAACGGTGACCGGACCCGCCTGATCGCCCTCGCCAACAACACCGCCTGACCGAGCTGACGAACCGGTCGCCAGCAGCGGGACCGGCTGTCGCCCCTGGGTCGCCAGCCGCTCCCGCTGCCGCCGCCGTCGCGTGTCGCGCCCGGTCAGGTCCTGCGCCGCGGGCCGGCCGCCACGGGTACCGGGCGCCGCCCGGTCAGGGTGGTCCGCCGGGCCAGTCGCCAGGCCGCCACCCCCGCGACGACGAGGGCCGCGATCGTGAGCACCGCGACCGGCGCGGAGAGGCCGGCGCTCACCAGCAACAGGACGAGGTCGCCGAGCGCGACCAGCATCCACAGTGCCAGCCGGGGCCCGGTGTCCTTGTGTCGGTGACCCATGTCGTACCTCCTTCCGTCGTCGGAAGTCCACTACCCCGCACGACGGAAGGCCATGCGAATCAGCAGTTGCGGGGAGTCAGTTCTTCCGGTCCGGCTGGAAGCCCTTGGTGATGATGTCCCAGTTGCCCAGGTTGGCTTCCCAGTCCTTCACCGGCACCTCCCAGCGCAGCGCGTAGCCCCGGTTGCTGGCGGTGGCCACCCCCCTGTTGCGCGTGTGGATCCGGACGCCGTCCCGGGTCTCCAACCAGTCCCAGTCCGCGCAGGTGCGGAAATAGGGGTCACAGGGCGTGATGTCCAGGTACTGGTAGGCCGTCACGTGCTTGGAGCGGTACGGCTCCTGATTCTTCCAGTCGGCGTACGCGTCCTTCTTTGGCGAGGAGGTCCACTGCATGTACAGCAGCCGCGGGCTGTTGGGGTCGTAGAGAGTGACCTCGTTGGACCCTTCGCCGCGGGCCCGCCACCCGTCCGGGATCGGCACCTTGAAGCCGTTGCGCCCGGTGTAGTAGTGCCAGCCGGCGGGCAGCGCACCGGCGGAGGCCGAGGGGGTCGTCGACGGGGTCGGAGTGGGGGCGGCGCTGGTCGGGGCGGCCGATGTCGGCGGTGCGGCACTGGTCGCGGGCGGCGGAGCCGGAGCGGACGAGGTGGCGGCCGCCGGCTGCCCGCCGTCGCCCTTGTCGTCGCCGCTGGTGAGCAGCGGTACAGCCAGCGCGAGGCCGAGCAGCAACACCACGGCCAGCGCCCCGATCAGCAGGTTGCGACGGTTGCGCGCCGGCTTCGTACCCGGAATGACCGTGGCCCGGCCGGTCGACGGCGCCGGGCTCACCGGCTCGGCCAGCACAGCGGTGGGGTTCTTCGGCGGCGACGGCGGCTCGACGGCCGGGGTGCCATCGATCCGCGTCTCATCGAGGGCGGGATCGGGCCCGTCGACCGGTGTCTCGGCCCCGTCCGTCGTCGGCGCGCCATCGGTCTCCGGGGCGGCGTCAGCCTGCCCGGCGGGGTCGAGCTTCGCGGTCGGCTCGGCCGTCGGGAGATCCACCTTCGCGGTCGGCTCGGCGGCCGGCGGGTCCACCTTCGCGGTCGGCGCGACGTCCAGGCCGTCGGGAACCTTGGCGGTGGCATCGTCGGCGGTGACCGCCGCGCCTGCGGCGGCGGCAGCGGCAGTACCCAGCCCGGGCTTGCGTGGTGCCGGGGTGACCGGCGGCCGCTCGGCCCGGTCGTCGGCCGGACGCGGCGCCGGCACCAGCGGTGGGCGCGGCTCGCGCGGACCGTTCGGCCCCGGCCGGCGTACGCCGTCCAGCAGCGAGATGCCCCTCGCGCGCCGCCCGGCGGCCTTGCGCAGCATGCGCTCCGCCACCTCGGCCGTGATCCGCTCAGCCGGGTCCTTGCGCAGCAGGCCCTGCAGGACCGGCTTGAGCGGCCCGGCGTTCTTCGGTGGCGGGAGCGGCTCGGTGGCGAGCGCGGCCAGGGTGGCGATCGCCGACGGCCGGGCGTACGGCGACTTGCCCTCCACAGCGGCGTAGAGTGTCGCGCCCAGCGACCAGAGGTCGGCCTCGGGCCCCGCCGTGCCGTCCCGGGCCCGCTCCGGTGCGATGTACGCGGGCGAGCCGAGCACCATGCCGGTGCGGGTGACGTTCGGGTCGCCGGGGATGGTGGCCAGGCCGAAGTCGGTGAGCACCACCCGGCCGTCGTTGCCCATCAGGACGTTGCCCGGCTTGACGTCGCGGTGCATGATGCCGGCCTTGTGGGCGGCCTTCAGCGCGCCCAGCACCCCGAGGCCGATCTGGACCGCCTTGGCCGGCGACACCGGCCCGTCCTCGGCGATCGTCTCCTGCAACGACTTCGACGGCACGTACTCCATGACGATCCACGGATCGCCGTCGGTACGCAGCACGTCGAAGATGCGGACCACGTTGATGTTGTTCAGCCGGGCGATCGCCCGCGCCTCCCGCAGCGAGCGTTCCCGCATCTCGCGGCGCTCCTCAGGGGTGAGGCTCGGCGGCGGGACCAACTCCTTGATGGCCACGTCCCGATGCAGCACCTCGTCGCGCGCCTTCCACACCCGACCCATGCCACCCTGGCCGAGCGGCGAGATGAGCCGGTACCGGTCGGCGACGAGTTGGGGAAGCGCGTTCGACATCGCTGAAACCGTACCCGGAGGCCCCAACAGGCACACCGCCGGCACGCCACTGTGCGGCGAAGGTCAAGTTCTCGACGCGTACCCTGATTCGCATGTCTGCCGAGGAGCCGCTGTTCCGGATCGTGCGCGGGGTGCCCACCGCCGAGGAGGTGGCCGCCCTGGTCGGCGCGATCGTGGCGCGGACCCGACCGGCCCCGGCCGCGGCGCCGACAGCCGTGTCCCAGTGGGCCCGCCGCGCCCGACCGGCGGGCGCGGCGCTCGTCGCCGGTCCCGGCGCGTGGCGCGCCTCCGGCCTTCCCCGCTGACCCTTTCCCCGGTACGACCAGCCTGCGCCGCCCTCGGATGGCCGGGGCTGCCGGGAGGCTCACCGAGCCGCTAACCTCACTCTGGGAAACGGCACGGTGACAGGCAGGGAGGGTCGATGATCCCCGAGGAGGACCGGCCGGCGGGCTGGCTGCGAGGCTACGGCGGCATCGAGGCCGACATCCGACAGATGCGCGAATTCGCCGATCGGCTCCAAAATGAGGTCGCCCGCAACTACGCGCCGCACCTGTCGTACATCGCCGACGACATGAAGGCGCCGGTCCCCAACCCGGCCGACGCGTTCATCGAGCTGGTCCAGTTCCTCCAGGCGCACCACGAGACCCAGCAGGCCGCCGTCCACATGGTCTGGGACCTCGGCCCCGCCACCGGCCACCTCGCCGACGCCGCAGGCCGGATCGCCGCTCAGTACGCCCACACCGACGCGTTCTCCGCCGCCCGGGTAGCCGACGTCGAGCAGGCCCTGGGCCGCGCCGTAGCGGTCGGCGCACGTCCCGTGCCCATGCTGCCCGACCCGACCACCGGCGAGGACGGGCCGGTGGTGCTGCCGTGATCGAGCGGGGCAGCGGACGCACCTCGGGCCTCACCGACTGGCGGCTGATGGACGTGCTCAACATGTGGGCGTGCCTCCAGGACCAGGAAACCACCGGGCAGTGGAAGCAGGTCGCCGGGTGGCGCAAGATCTGCGACCTCGCCCTGACTCACCTCAGCCGGCTCCAGGAATACCGCCGGGGCCTTGCCGAAGCCTGGCCACCGGAGACCAACGCCGCCGCGCGGGCCTACCTCGGTGAACTGGACCAGCTCATCGACAAGGTGCAGCGCACCCACGACGCCGCCGCCGCGAACTACGACGCGCTCGCCGCCGCCACCCGCGCCATCAGCAGCACCCGCACCGACCTCAAGCCGATCTACGACGAGTACGCGGCCAAGGTTCAACAGAAGCGCGCGTACGAGGCGACACTTGCCGACCCGAAGGCGGTGGCCGGCAGCCGCCTGCCCGACCAGCCCCCGGTGACGGACGCGGACCTGGAGCAGCTGAACATACGGGCGCGGAGCCTGATGACGGGATTGAGCGGCGAACTCCAACAAGCCCAAGTAATGCTCCGCCAGCCACCCGCTCCAGCTAGACCAGGTCGTCAGGCAAACGATACCGATGCTTACAGCAAAGCGATGCCCGCCATTCATCCAATCGTGCCTGTGCCGATTACCTCGTCAGGAAATGCTCGCGTAACAACGCGCTTGTCCACAGCATCGCGTCAGGCTGCCGCACCTGCTGTACCTTCCAGTGGCACGGTTTCGGCGGCCGGTCCAGTACTAGGCGGCGTTGGTTCCGGAACTGTTGCAACACCGCCTCAGCCGACCCTCCCTAGCGCCGCAGTCACACCTACTACATTGGGGGGACCCTCCGTGTTTTCCGCGCCAGGGATCATCGGAGGAACTTCTTCGACTCGATTCAAAGAGAACCCCGGCCCTCCTCACCAGGAACCGAACCGAGCACCAAACACTCCTCCTCGCCATATATCACCCAATGCACCCCACCTAATGCCACCCGGCGGGCTAATTGGAGCCACGCCAGGATTCGGACATGGTCAAGTACCTGGACCTACCGCTCCGCGCCGTGTGAACCCTGTCGGAGGCGTTATCGGAGGGGGCGGCGCTGGGACCGCGCCATCCGGCGCTGCAGGTTCCAGGCCGGGCGGAGGCCGCACTCCGCAGTTCAACGGGCCACACGGTCTACCCTCCATCGGTGGCTACCCGACTCCGAGCGCTCCCGGCCTAACCGATCGTCTTGATCGATGCAAGCGAGAGGTTGATGAACCGCGCCGATGGGATCCTGACAACCCCTGGGAGACAGATGAGGGTGTCAGCCCCGTGGTCCGACCACCAGACGAGGGGGGTCCTCTCGATCCCGGTCCCGCAATCGGCCTCGACCGGTGAAGTCGGGTCTCATCCTTTCCGTCGTTCTGGCATTACTGGCGCCAGCCTTGCCAGCCGATGCCTTGGGTGCCACGCCCAGCCCTGACGAAGCTGCACGGATACGAGCCGATCAGTGGCACCTCCGTTTCCTCAAGGTGAAGGAAGCGAACCAGCTAAGCCGGGGTAAGGGAGTTGTCGTTGCCGTCCCGGATACTGGGGTGGATCCCCATCCGGATTTGCGCGCCAATCTACTTCCTGGAACCAGCGTGATCGGCGGAATCTCGAACGACGGTCGGCAAGACGAGAACAGTCACGGGACAAGCATGGCCGGGTTGATTGCAGCGCATGGCCGCAATCGAGATAGTGGTGCCCTAGGCGTCGCACCTGAAGCCAAGATCATGCCTATCAAGTCCTCAGGCGCAAACAACCTCGGCACTCCCGACGATCTAGCCGTAGCTATCGAGTATGCGATCGCAAACGGCGCGGATGTAATCAGCATCTCTAGCAGTGGCGGGGCTAGTTCAAGACTAATCAAAGCCGTTAGGGACGCCATGTCCGCAGACATTGTCGTGGTGGCGGCCGCTGGCAACGCTCCCGAGGATTCCGGCGTTGGATATCCGGCAAGGGAAAACGGAGTAATCGCCGTTGGCGGCGTTGGCCGCTCTGGGAGGCATGCGACGGTATCGGCAGTCGGCCCAGAGATCGATGTCGTGGCGCCTGCGGTCGACATATACAGCACGAGCTATGGCGGCAGGTACTCGAAGGGCACTGGCACATCCAGCGCGACGGCGATTGTTGCTGGGGCTGCTGCCCTCATTCGCTCCAAGTACCCCAATCTGCCCGCGCAGGAGGTCGCGCATCGACTGACTGCGACCGCCATCGACAAGGGGCCGCCCGGCCGTGACGACGAGTACGGCTACGGCGTCATTGACCTGGTCGCCGCGCTCACCGCGGACGTACCCCCGCTGGGCTTCGAGTCGGCGAGCGTGACCGCACCCGCCTCAACCCAGGCAGCGCTACCCGAGGGCAGCGGAGACGGCGGCGCCACGGCGCGTGGGCTGGCAACGCTGGGCGTACTGGTGGCGGCGGGTGGCGGGTATCTGCTGTGGCGACGCCGCCGCCGTGCCGATGATCCGCCGCCCCGGATCAGCCGGTAGCGTCGGTGGGGTGTTGAGTCCTGTACCGCTACGCCTTGTGCTCGCCTCGCAGAGTCCCGCCCGCCGCAAGCTGCTCCAGGCCGCCGGGATCGAACCCGATGTGCTGGTCAGCGGCGTCGACGAGTCTCAGGTGGTCAGCGACCGGGCGGAGGAGTTGTGCCTGGAACTGGCCCGGCTGAAGGCGCAGGCCGTACTCGGCCGGCTGCGCGCCGCACCGGAGGAGCGGACGCTGGTGCTCGGCTGTGACTCGGTGCTGGCGTTCGACGGGCAGATTCTGGGCAAGCCGGCGGACGCGGCGGACGCCACCCGACGGTGGCAGCGGATGCGCGGGCGTAGCGGCGTGCTGCACACCGGGCACTGCCTGATCGACGTGGTGCACGAGTCGCGGGCGGAAGCGGTCGCCTCGACCACGGTGCATTTCGCGGACATCAGCGACGAGGAGATCGACGCGTACGTGGCGACGGGCGAGCCGCTGGCCGTGGCTGGGGCGTTCACCATCGACGGGCTGGGCGGAGCGTTCCTGACCGGCATCGAGGGCGACCCGGGCACGGTGGTGGGATTGAGCCTGCCGCTGCTGCGGACTCTCCTTGGCGACCTGGGCCTGCGCGTCACTGACCTGTGGAGGAAGGTCGCGCCCGGGGGCCAGGAAATCGAGCGCCTTGGCTAGCGGTGTCACGGTCACCGGTCACCTTTCTCGGGAACGGCGGCACGCGGGCACACGCGCAGTTCCGCTGCTTGAAACCGACACTTTCCGCCAGCGCCCAGGCAACGCCGCCGGCTTTACCGATCGAGCGCTAGCGTGCCGGTCATGAGCACGAAGCCGTTGCCACTGACCCCGGAACTGCACGCCTACCTCGTGGCGCACGGTTCCGCGCCCGACGAGATCGTCCGTGAGCTGGCCGAGGAGACCCGAGCCGCCCTGCCAGCTCAGGCGGACATGCAGGTCGCGCCGGAGCAGGCCGCGTTCCTGACTTTCCTCACCCGACTGCTCGGAGTGCGGCAGGCGGTGGAGGTGGGCACGTTCACCGGGCTCTCCTCGCTGGCGATCGCCCGCGGCCTGGCCGAGGGTGGCCGGCTGACCTGCTTCGACATCTCGGAGGAGTACACGGGGATCGCCCGCCGCTACTGGACCCGTGCCGGCGTGCAGGACCGGATCGAGCTGCGCATCGGCCCGGCCGCCGACACCCTGCGGGAGCTGCCCCGGGAGCGGTACCTGGACTTCGCGTTCATCGACGCCGACAAGGTCGGCTACCCGGTCTACTGGGATGAGCTGGTGCCTCGGATGCGGCCCGGTGCGGTCATCGCGGTGGACAACACCCTGCGCGGCGGCCGTGTGCTCGCTCCGCAGAACGCCGACGACCGGGCAATCGCCGCATTCAACGACGAGATCATGTCCGACGTCCGCGTCGACGTGATCATGCTCCCCATCGCCGACGGCGTCACCCTCGCCCAAACCCACTAACCCCACCCCACCCCACCCCACCCCCGCCTCGCCGATCTTGCAGTTGCGGCCCGGCATCCGCCCGGAATGCCCCGTATGTCGGGGCAGTAAGTGCAAGATCGCCGGAAAGGGGGGCGGGGGCGGGGTGGGGGTAACGGGTTAGGCGGGGGTGGGGTGGAGGGCGCGGCCGAGGCGCAGGGTGAGCAGCACGGCGGCTGCGATGAAGCCGGGCAGCAGCAGGAAGGCCAGGTGGGGGCCGACGCCGTCGGCCACCCAGCCGAGCACGACCGGCGCGATCCCGAAACCCACCCCCATCGAGTACGACGCCCAGCCGGCCGCCTTGTCCGCGGCCGGACCGGCGACGGCCAGCGCGATGGCGATCGCCAGCGGATAGTGCAGGGCGTTGCCCAGCCCGAGCACGACCAGGCCGGTGACCGCCAACCAGCCGACCGGGGCGGACCAGAAGAGGGCGAACCCGCCCAGCGAGACGGTCAGCGCGCCGAGCAGCAGCGGTACCGGCGGCCAGCGCAACGCGAGGCGGCCGCCGGCCAGCCGGCCGGCGAACATGCCGCAGACGATTGCGGCGACCGCCGCCGAGGCGCTGCCCGCGCCGAGCCCGGCGTGGGTACGCAGCACGTCGGCGGTCCAGAGGGACAGGCACACCTCGATCGAGCCGGTGACCGACATCAGCACCCAGGCGATCCAGTACACCGCCGGCAGCCGGTCCGTCGGGCGGACGCCGGCCGGGGCACTGGCACTGGCCGGGGCGCTGGCACCAGCCCGCACGGCGTGCCCGGCGGCGGGTCCGTCGACCGGCGGCGCGGCCGGTTCCGCCGCCCCCACCGCTGCGGCCACCGGGACCGGGTCGGCGCCAGCCGCGGCGGCCACCGGGACCGGGCCGGTGCCAGCCACGGCAGCCGACGGCTCCAGGTCACTGCGCGGCGTCAGACGCGCTGAGCTGGAGTTGTCGCAGGGGGCGGCTTTCGGCAGGCGTACCCGGAAGGTCAGGGCGGCGAGGGCGACCAGGGTGATCAGGCCGACCTCGACGGCCATCACCGGCCGCCAGCCGTGGCCGGCGTCCACGGTGGCGCCGATGACCAGCGGGGCGAGGATGCCCATGCCGGCGCAGGCGGCGTTGGCCTCGGTGAGCGCGGCGGGCGCGGCGGGCCCGTGGTGAGCGGTGAGCACCACGCTGACCCCGCTGATCACCATCATGCCGAAGGTGGCGATCACCGCGACGACGGCGAGGGTGGCGGGCAGCGGGCGCAGCAGCCCGAGCGCGGTGACGCCCGCGGCGACGCCGGCGAGGCCGAGCCAGATGGCCGGGCCGCGGCCGATGCGGCGGGCGGCCGGTGCGAAGAGCGCTCCGCCGAGCAGCGCGCCGACGGCGATGCCCGTGCTGTGCAGGCCGGCGACGGCGGCGCTGGTGCCCTGTTCCTCGCGGAGCAGCGGTACGACGGGGCCGAACCCGTAGAGGAAGAAGCCCCACAGCCCCAGTTGGGCGTAGGTCAACCAGGTTGTCTTGTCACGGGTGAGGCGGGGCACCGGCCCACGCTACGCGCGTCGGGCTGGTGCCCCGCCCCGATGAGAGCCAACTCTCGCCTGTTGGGCGGGGTGAGAGGGACCCCTGCTCTACTGCTGGGGTGGAGCAGGCCCTCCGTTCACCTCAGCGGACGCTGCGGGCGAACTGGCGGGCGGACCAGACCACCCCGGCGACGGCCAGCACCGCGATGATGGTCAACCCCTGCCAGACCTTCTCGTTGCCGAGGTCGCCGGCGAACAGTGCCCGGGTGCCGTCGACCGCCCAGGAGAACGGGTTCCAGTTGGCGATCCCCTTCAGCCAGCTCGGCGCGTAGGTGAGCGGCAGCAGGATGCCGGAGAGCAGCAGCACCGGCTGGGCGACCGTGTTCATCAGCGGGGCGAGCGCGTCCTCGCTCTTGACCTTGAGCGCGACGCCGTACGAGACGGACGCCGTCATCAGCGCGATCAGGGCCAGCATCAGGTACGCGAGGAGCAGGTAACCGATGAAGACGCGCAGGTCGAACACGAGCGCCAGCACGGTGATGATGACCGCCTGCGCGATCAGCGAGACCACGTCCCGCAGCGCGCGGCCGAGCAGCAGGGCGAGCCGGCTGATCGGCGTGACCCGGGACCGCTCGATGACCCCGGCGCGCAGCTCGGCGATCAGGCCGAAGCCCTGGAACAGGCCGCCGAAGATGGCCAGCAGCACCAGCAGGCCGGGGACGAAGATCTTGTACGCCTCGGCCTGGCTGGGTGCGTGCAGCGCGTCCTTGAGCAGCGGGGCGAAGAGCAGCAGGTACATCACCGGCTGGAAGACGCCGACGAAGAGCCAGACCGGGTTGCGCAGCAGCAGCTGGATCTGGCGCTGGAAGATCAGCCAGGTGTCGCGGACGAGTTTCATGACAAATCTCCGGTTGGTCAGGACTCGCGCAGCGAGCGGCCGGTCTTGGTGAGGAAGACGTCGTCGAGGCTGGGCCGGTGTAGCTCGATGGAGCGCAGGCCCAGGCCGGCGCCGTCGAGGCGGCGCAGCACCTGGGGGATGGCGGTGGCGCCGTCCTCGACGTACAGGCGCAGGCCGCCCTCGTCGGCGGTCTCCAGCTTGTTGACGTACGCCTCGACGTCGAGCAGCTCGGCGGCGTGCGGGGTGACCGCGGCGTCGAGGCCGACGAGCAGCACCTCGCCCGAGATTTCCCGCTTCAGCTCGGCCGGGGTGCCCTCGGCGACCACCTCGCCATGGTCCATGATCGCGATCCGGTCGCAGAGCGCGTCCGCCTCGTCCAGGTAGTGCGTGGTGATGAAGACCGTCATCCCCTCGGTACGCAGCCGGCGGATCTCGTCCCACATGTGGGCCCGGCTCTGTGGGTCGAGGCCGGTGGTCGGCTCGTCCAGGAAGACGATCTTCGGTTCGTGGATGATGCCGAGCGCGATCTCCACCCGGCGTCGCTGACCGCCGGAGTAGGTCTTGCACTTGCGGTCGGCGTACTCGCTGAGCTGGAAGGCGTCCAGGGCGTGGACGGCGCGCCGGTGCGCCTCGGCCTTGCCGATGCCGTAGAGCCGGGCCTGGAGCACCAGCTCCTCGCGGGCGGTGGACTCGTCCCAGGTGCTGCCGCCCTGGGCCACGTACCCGATCCGGCGGCGTACCTCGGCCGGGTCCTTGCGCAGGTCGGCCCCGGCGATGGTGGCCTCGCCGCCGTCGGGCTCGATGAGGGTCGCGAGCATCCGCAGCGTCGTGGTCTTGCCGGCGCCGTTCGGGCCGAGGAAGCCGAAGATCTCCCCCTCGGCGACGTCGAGGTTGACGCCCCGGACCGCGTCCACGGTCTTCGTCTCGCGACCCGCACGGGAGCGGAACGACTTCCGCAACCCTCTGGTCTCGATCATCTCTGCTCCTGGTCGTCCGGGCCGGACGTGACCGGCCGCCGATCGTCCGCGGGAGGACAGCGACTGCCCCCGCGGCTGGCGCCGACACTAACGCGATATAGCTCTTGTGGTCAACGTTGATTATTCCGCGTTGCGCTCCTCGGGAGCCCCGTCCGGCCATCCGGACCAGCCCTCGGCAAGCTTCATTGCAGCCGGCAGGTACGACACTCCCGACTCGATCCGCTCGGCGACCCGATCGCACCAGGCCATCTCGACCTCCGCCCGGGCCGACCAGAGCTCGAACATCCAGCCCACGTGCACCGGTTTGGTGTTGCGCACCCACTCCGACTCCAGCGAGGCCCGCATCGACTCGATGCCGGCCCGCAGCAGGTTGGCCCGGTTGCGCAGGGCCGCCGCGGCCTCGTCGCGCGGCATCGCGGGCAGGAAGGAGAACGCCGCCACGAACGGATCCGGCGGCTCGTGAAGCTGCCACCACTGCGCCCGCAGCAGGGTCTCGAACTCGTCCTCGCCCTTGGCGGTCACCTCATAGGTGGTGCGGGCCGGACGGGCGCCGACCTGCTCCGTCGACACCGCGCGGAGCAACCCCTCGTCGGTGAGCTTGCGCAGCGCGTGATAGATCGACCCGGGCTGCACGTTGGCCCACTTGTCGGCGCTCCAGCTCAACAGCTCACGGCGTACGTCGTAACCGTGCACCGGTTGCATCCACCTGACCAGGCCGAGAATCATCATCCGTGTCGCCGACATCAGGCAAGCGTAATAAGCAAATTTGACTAAGAGGCGGCTGTGCCGTGCCGCATCCCACACTGAGCGATCGTTAGGGCCTCGGATGCCGGCCGATAAACTCCCGACATCGAACTCCGGGGAGGAGCCACCAAGGTGCGCAAGGTACTCATCGCCAACCGCGGCGAGATCGCCGTCCGCGTCATCCGCGCCTGCCGCGACGCCGGCCTGGCGAGCGTCGCCGTCTACGCGGACTCCGACCGGGACGCCCTGCACGCCACCCTCGCCGACGAGGCGTACGCCCTGGGCGGCGACACCGCGGCCGACAGCTACCTGCGGATCGACAAGCTGATCGACATCGCCGCCCGGTCGGGCGCCGACGCCGTGCACCCCGGCTACGGCTTCCTCTCGGAGAACGCCGACTTCGCCCAGGCCGTCATCGACGCCGGGCTGACCTGGATCGGCCCGACCCCGCAGGCGATCCGCGACCTCGGCGACAAGGTGACCGCCCGGCACATCGCCCAGCGCGCCGGCGCGCCCCTGGTCCCCGGCACTCCGGACCCGGTCGGCAGCGCCGACGAGGTGATGGCCTTCGCGGTCGACCACGGCCTGCCGGTCGCCATCAAGGCGGCCTTCGGCGGCGGCGGGCGCGGCCTCAAGGTGGCCCGCACCATGGAGGAGATCCCCCACCTGTTCGAGTCGGCCACCCGTGAGGCGGTCGCCGCGTTCGGCCGCGGCGAGTGCTTCGTCGAGCGCTACCTGGACCAGCCCCGGCACGTCGAGGCGCAGGTGCTGGCCGACCAGCACGGCAACGTGATCGTGGTCGGCACCCGGGACTGCTCGCTCCAGCGCCGGCACCAGAAGCTGGTCGAGGAGGCTCCGGCACCGTTCCTCACCGAGGCGCAGCGCGCCCAGATCCACGACAGCGCCAAGGCGATCTGCCGGGAGGCCGGCTACCACGGGGCCGGCACGGTGGAGTACCTGGTCGGCGCCGACGGCACCATCTCCTTCCTGGAGGTCAACACCCGGCTCCAGGTCGAGCACCCGGTCACCGAGGAGACCGCGGGCATCGACCTGGTCCGCGAGCAGTTCCGGATCGCCGACGGCGAGAAGCTGCGCTTCACCGAGGACCCGACCCCGCGCGGGCACGCCATCGAGTTCCGGATCAACGGCGAGGACCCGGGACGCAACTTCCTGCCCGCCCCGGGCACGATCACCGCGCTGCGGCTGCCCAGCGGGCCGGGCGTCCGGGTGGACACCGGCATCTCGGCCGGTGACGTGATCGGCGGTAACTTCGACTCGCTGCTGGCCAAGGTGATCATCACGGGCGAGACGCGTACCGAGGCGCTGGAGCGGGCCCGCCGGGCGCTGGACGAGATGGTCGTCGAGGGCATGGCGACCGCGCTGCCGTTCCACCGCCGGGTGGTCCGGGACGAGGCGTTCGCCGCCGAGCCGTTCACCGTGCACACCCGGTGGATCGAGACCGAGTTCGACAACACGATCCCGGCGTTCACCGCCCCGGCCGGCGCGGTCGAGGGCCCGGCCGAGCGCGAGACCGTCGTGGTCGAGGTCGGCGGCAAGCGGCTGGAGGTCACCCTGCCCGCCGGGCTCGGCTCGGGTACGGCCGCCGCCGCGCCCGCCGCCAAGAAGCCGGCCCGCCGGGGCGGTGGCGCCAAGGCCGGTGCCGCGGTGAGCGGCGACGCGCTCGCCTCCCCCATGCAGGGCACCATCGTCAAGATCGCCGTCGCCGACGGGGACACCGTCGCCGAGGGCGACCTGGTCGTCGTGCTGGAGGCGATGAAGATGGAGCAGCCGCTGCACGCCCACAAGGCGGGCACCGTCAGCGGCCTCTCCGCCGAGGTCGGCGCGGTCATCACCGCCGGCGCCACCATCTGCACCATCGCCTGAGGCGTAAGGAGGGGCCCCTTGCTAACGCCTCAGGCATAGGAAGGGGCCCCTGCTAACAGCCCGGCTCGGGTTCAGCGGAGCGCGACCGCCGCCTCCGCGCGTACCGCGTCGGTGAGCGCTTCGAGCACCCGCGACTCCAGCCGCCAGTGCTGCCAGTAGAGCGGCACGTCGACGTGCCGCCCCGGGCCGAGGTCGACGCAGACGCCGGCGGCCAGGTCCGGCTCGGCCAACCGCTCCGGCACCAGCCCCCAGGCGAGCCCGCTCCGGATCGCCTCGCTGAACGCCGGCACCGAGGGCACGTGGTGTACCGGCGGGTCGAGGTCCCGGCCGGTCACCGCCCGGACGAAGCGGTGCTGAACCCGGTCCTTGCGGTCGAAGACGAGCATCGGCGCGGCGGCCAGCGCCTCGGCGGTCAGCCCGTCGGGGAACCACCGGGCGACCAGCGCCGCGGAGGCGAGCGGCCGGTAGCGCATCGCGCCGAGCGGGCGTACGCGACAGCCCTGCACCGGCTCCCGCTGGGCGGTCACCGCCGCCAGCACCGCGCCGTCGCGCAGCAGCTCGGCGGTGTGGTCCTGGTCGTCCTGGCGTACGTCGAAGCAGACGGCCAGCTCGGCCGGGACCCGGGCCAGCGCGGGCACGAACCAGGTGGCCAACGAGTCGGCGTTGACCACCACGGGCACCCGGGTGGGCCCGGCCGTCCCGTCCACCGCCCCGCACGCCTCGGCGAGGGCCTCCCGTTCCAGCAGCGTCAACTGGACGGCCAGGCGGAGCAGCGGCTGGCCGGCGGCGGTCGCCTGACAGGGGCGGCTGCGGCGGACCAGCACCTGCCCGACGACCTCCTCCAGCGCGCGGATCCGCTGGCTCACCGCCGACTGGGTGACGTGCAGGACGCGCGCCGCGCCCTCGAAGCTGCCCTCGCCGACCACCGCGGCCAGGGTACGCAGCTGGTTCGTGTCGAGCCCTTCCATAAGTCCAGCTTACGGAGCTTCAGAAAGATTAGTTGGACTGCACCATCTGGCCGCCCGTAGCGTCGCACGCGTGCCCGAACCACTCCCCACGGCCGTCGCCGGGTTCTCCGTGTCGCTCGCGCTGATCGTCGCCATCGGCGCGCAGAACGCCTTCGTGCTCCGCCAGGGGCTACGCCGGGAGCACGTGCTGCCCGTGGTGGTCGCCTGCGCCGCGTCGGACGCCCTGCTCATCGCGGTGGGCATCGCAGGTCTCGGCAGCGCCGTGGCGGGCCGGCCGGGTCTGCTGTCCGCCATCCGCTGGGCCGGGGCCGCGTTCCTGCTCGGCTACGCCGTGCTCGCCGCCCGCCGGGCGCTGCGCCCGGGCTCCCTCGCCCCCACCGACCGGCCGCCGGCCACCCTCGGGGCGACCGTGCTGGCCTGCCTGGCCTTCACCTACCTCAACCCGCACGTCTACCTCGACACCGTGCTGCTGCTCGGCGGTGTGGCCCAGCAGTACGAGCCGCGCTGGGCGTTCGGGGCCGGCGCCGCCCTGGCCAGCGCGGCCTGGTTCACCGCGCTCGGCGGCGGGGCGCACCGGCTGGCGCCGCTGCTCGCGCGTACCGCCGCCTGGCGCGTGCTGGACGGCGCGGTCGCCGTCGTGATGGCCGGGACCGCCGCGGCGCTGCTGCTCGGCTGACGCCCGCGCGAGGTGTTTTCCGTGACCATCGGCGGCACGAACGGGTGCCGCCGGGAATGATGTTCCGGTGCGGTTCCTTCATGGCGCGGTCCCCGCGCACGACCTGACCTACAACGACGTCTTCATGGCGCCCAACCGCTCCGAGGTGGGCTCCCGGCTCGACGTCGACCTGGCCACGGCCGACGGCACGGGCACCACCGTCCCGCTGGTGGTGTCGAACATGACGGCGGTGGCCGGCCGGCGGATGGCCGAGACCGTGGCCCGCCGGGGCGCCATCGCGGTGATCCCCCAGGACATCCCGATCGAGGTGGTGGCCAACGTCGTCGCCTGGGTCAAGCAGCGGCACCTGGTGCACGACACCGCGATCACCCTCGGCCCGACGGACACCGTCGGCGACGCGATCCACCTGCTGCCGAAGCGCGCGCACGGCGCGGTGATCGTGGTGGACGAGGCGGGCCGCCCGGTCGGCGTGGTCACCGAGGCGGACACCGTGGGCGTCGACCGGTTCGCCCAGCTCCGGCACGTGATGTCGACCGAGCTGCACACCGTGCCGGCGGACGCGGACCCGCGTACCGGCTTCGACCGGCTCTCCGCGGGCCGCCGCCGGCTCGCCCCGGTGGTGGACGCGCAGGGACGCCTGGTCGGCGTCCTGACCCGGCAGGGTGCGCTGCGCGCCACGCTCTACAAGCCGGCGGTGGACGACCGGGGCCGGCTGCGGATCGCCGCCGCGGTGGGGATCAACGGTGACGTGACCGGCAAGGCCGCCGCGCTGCTGGAGGCCGGGGTGGACACGCTGGTCGTGGACACCGCGCACGGCCACCAGGAGCGGATGATCTCCGCGCTGCGGGCGGTCCGCAAGCTCGACCCGGCGGTCCCGGTCGCGGCCGGCAACGTGGTCACCGCCGAGGGCGTACGGGACCTGGTCGACGCGGGCGCCGACATCGTCAAGGTCGGCGTCGGGCCGGGCGCCATGTGCACCACCCGGATGATGACCGGCGTGGGACGGCCGCAGTTCTCGGCGGTGCTCGACTGCGCCGCGGCGGCCCGGGCGCTGGGCCGGCACGTCTGGGCCGACGGCGGCGTACGCCACCCCCGGGACGTGGCGCTGGCCCTCGCGGCGGGCGCCTCGAACGTGATGATCGGCTCCTGGTTCGCCGGCACCTACGAGTCCCCCGGCGACCTTTACACCGACCCGGACGGGCGGCGCTACAAGGAGAGCTTCGGCATGGCGTCGGCCCGGGCGGTCAGCGCGCGTACGGGTGAGGACAGCGCGTACGACCGGGCCCGGAAGGCGATCTTCGAGGAGGGCATCTCCTCGGCCCGGATGTACCTGGATCCGGAGCGGCCCGGTGTGGAGGACCTGATCGACGAGATCATCTCCGGTGTGCGGAGCGCCTTCACCTACGCCGGCGCGCGGAACCTGGAGGAGTTCCACGAGCGCGCACTGGTCGGGGTGCAGAGCGCCGCCGGCTACACCGAGGGCATGCCGCTGCCGACCAGTTGGTGACCCTCGGGCCCCCGCGGGCTGACGAGGGGCCGGCCGATCGGCCGCACCCGTGCCGCGCCGGGAGGGTCAGGCGAAGAGCCGGCTGATCACCGTACGGGCGGCGGCCTCGGGATCGGGACCGACCCGCGGCGGCAGGGCACCGGCGAGCCAGAGCGTCGCGAATCCGTGCACGATGGACCAGGCGGCGAGCGAGTCGACCTCCGCGCCCCGGCCGGTGTGCCGGGCCACACCGGTACGGAGCACCTCACCGGCACGGGTGCGCGCGGCCATCACCTCGGCATCGTCGGCATGGTAGAGGTCGGGGCGGAACATGACCTCGAAGTGCGCCCGGTGTCGGACCGCGAACCCGACGTACGCCACCCCGGTCTCCACCAGATCGTCCCCCGCGCCGCGCAGCGCCTCGGTCAACAGGTCGAAGCCCTGCGCGGCGAGCGCGGTGAGCAGGCCCGCCTTGTCGCCGAAATGGTGGGCGGGGGCGGCGTGCGAGACACCGGCCCGGCGGGCCAGGTCGCGGAGGCTCAGGGTGGCCGGGCCGGACTCCGTCATCGCCTCGACCGCGGCGTCGAGCAGGGCGCGGCGCAGGTCGCCATGGTGGTACGCGCGGGAACGGGTCATGCCCAGCAGCCTAACTTGCCATTGACAAGATGATTCCCCGGGAGGCAATCTTGCCAGCGACAAGTTCGGCTACCCGGAGGCGTACCCCATGGCACCCCTGATCGCCCTGATCGCCGGCACCGCGGCGGCCCGCATCGTCGGCCTGCTCGGCGTCGCCGCCGTTGACGGCTGGCACCCCGCCCTGCGGGTCGGCCTGGCCCTGATGTTCGCGGTCACCGCCTCGGCCCACTTCCTGTCCCGCCGCGCCGACCTGATCGCCATGGTGCCGCCGCGGCTGCCCCGCCCCGACCTGCTGGTCACCCTGACCGGCGTGCTCGAACTGGTCGGCGCGCTCGGCCTGCTCGTGCCGGCCACCGGGCGCCCGGCCGCCGCCGCCCTGGCACTGCTGATGCTGGCCATGTTCCCGGCCAACGTCTCGGCCGCCCGCCGCGGCCTCACCCTGGCCGGCCGCCCGGTGACCCCGATCGGCGCCCGGACCGTGCTCCAGGTGGTGTTCGTCGCGGCCGCCCTGGCGGTGGCGATCGGCAACTGAGGAGACGGAAATTAGTTTGGGCCCTGATGGTCTGGGGGCTAATCTGGCGTCCATGGAACCCCTCGTCAGCTTCTCCGACGCCCTGCGCCACGCGCCGCTCGGCCGCCTGATCTCGATCGCCGGCCACGTCGTGGAGCAGCACTGGGGGCGCTACCTGGCCGAACACCACGGCCTCACCTCGGCTGGCATGCGCGTCCTGATGGTCCTGGCGCGGGCCGGCGACAGCACGCACCGGGAAATGGCGGAGCGTTGCTTCGTCCGTCCCGCCACCCTCACCGGCATCGTGGACACTCTCGAACGGGACGGCTTCGTCGTCCGGCAGCGGGACCCGAACGACCGGCGCAGCGTGCAGCTCAGCCTCACCGACAAGGGCCGGGAACACGCACAGGCCCTCATCCAGATGATCCACAGTGACCGGCCGCTCACCTCCGTCGACGCCGACCCGGCGAAGCGGGCGGTGATCCGTGAGTTCCTCGCCGAACTCATCACGACGATGTCCGACGGGGACCTCGGCCGGTTGAACCCAGACAAGGAATCCGCCGACATGACGACACGGGGGTCCCGGCCTTGCTGATCCGCCTGCTCCGTACCCAGCTACGCCCGTACCGGCGGCTGCTGGCCGCCGTAGTGGCGTTCCAGTTCGTCGGCACGATGGCCTCGCTCTACCTGCCGAGCCTCAACGCCGACATCATCGACCGTGGCGTGGCCCTCGGCGACACCGGCCAGATCATGCGTACGGGCGGCTGGATGCTGCTCGTCAGCCTGCTCCAGATCGCTTGCTCGATCGCCGCCGTCTACCTCGGCGCGAAGACCGCGATGGGGTTCGGCCGGGACGTCCGGGGGGCCATCTTCCGCCACGTCAACCGCTTCTCCGCCCGCGAGGTGGCCCGGTTCGGGGCGCCCTCGCTGATCACCCGCAACACCAACGACGTGCAGCAGGTGCAGATGCTCGTCCTGCTGACCTGCACGATGCTGGTGGCCGCGCCGATCATGAGCATCGGCGGCGTGGTGATGGCGCTCCGCGAGGACGTCGGGCTCTCCTGGCTGATGCTGGTCTGCGTGCCGGTCCTGGCGGTCGCGCTGGGCCTGATCATCCGGCGGATGGTGCCGGGCTTCCGGCTCATGCAGACCCGGATCGACACGGTGAACCGGGTGCTGCGCGAGCAGATCACCGGCATCCGGGTGGTCCGCGCCTTCGTCCGTGAGCCGTACGAGACGGAGCGCTTCGGTGTCGCGAACGCCGACCTGACCGCGACCGCGCTGCGGATCGGCCGGCTCCAGGCGCTGATCTTCCCGGTGGTGATGCTGGTGCTCAACGTGTCCAGCGTCGCGGTGCTCTGGTTCGGCGCGGGCCGGGTGGACTCCGGCCAGATCGAGGTCGGCGCGCTGACCGCCTTCCTCCAGTACCTGATGCAGATCCTGATGGCGGTCATGATGGCCACCTTCATGCTGATGATGGTGCCCCGGGCCGCGGTCTGCGCCGAGCGCATCGTGGAGGTGCTGGACACCGAGTCCTCGGTGGCGCCGCCGGCCCGGCCGGTGACCGAGGTGTCCAGCCGGGGCGAGTTGGAGCTGCGCGGGGTCGGCTTCCAGTACCCGGGGGCGAGCGCGCCGGTGCTGCACGACATCTCGTTCCGCGCCGAGCCCGGGCGGACCACGGCGATCATCGGCTCCACCGGCGCCGGCAAGACGACCCTGCTCACCCTGATCCCGCGGCTGGTCGACCCGACCACCGGTGCCGTCCTCGTCGACGGGGTGGACGTCCGCGACCTGGCCCCGGACGAGCTGTGGCGGCGGATCGGGCTGGTGCCGCAGCGGCCGTACCTGTTCAGTGGCACGGTCGCCAGCAACCTCCGGTACGGCAACCCGGACGCCACCGACGCCGAGCTCTGGGCGGCGCTGGAGATCGCCCAGGCCCGGGAGTTCGTCGCCGAGATGCCCGGCGGGCTGGACGCGCCGATCGCGCAGGGCGGCACGAACGTCTCAGGCGGCCAGCGGCAGCGGCTGGCCATCGCCCGCGCAATGGTACGCAAACCCGAGATCTACCTGTTCGACGACTCGTTCTCCGCGCTCGACCTCGGCACCGACGCCCGGCTGCGCGCGGCCCTGAAGCCGGTCACCGCGGAGGCGGCGGTGGTGATCGTGGCCCAGCGGGTCTCCACGATCGTCGACGCCGATCAGATCCTCGTGCTCGAGGACGGCGGCGTCGTCGGGACGGGACGACACGAGGACCTGCTCCAGACCTGCCCGACGTACGCCGAGATCGTGGCGTCCCAGCAGACCGCGGAGGTGGCGGCATGAGCGAGCGTCAGCGAGCGAATCATCAATGCAGGGTTGTGGTGCCTCATGCCGGCGCCGAGCGAAGCGAGGTGACGGCATGAGCGCCGTAACGGAAAAGGCGACGCCGAAGCGGCTGCCGCCGGCGGGGCGGCGTACCGGTGGCCCGCCCCACATGGGCATGGGCATGCCCGCCGAGAAGGCGATGAACTTCGGGCCGTCCGCCCGGCGGCTGCTCGGGCGGCTGCGGCCGTACCGGATGGAGCTGACCGCCGTGCTCGCGCTGGCCGTGGCGAGCGTCGGGCTCAGCGTGATCGGGCCGAAGGTGCTCGGCCACGCCACCGACCTGATCTTCAGCGGGGTGATGGGCCGGCGACTGCCCGCCGGCACCACCACCGAGGAGGCGGTGGCCGCCGCCCGGGCGTCCGGCAACGGCAACTTCGCCGACATGCTGGCCCGGATGGACGTGGTCCCCGGCGTCGGCATCGACTTCACCGCGCTGGGCCGGGTGCTGGCCCTGGCCCTGGCGCTCTACCTGGGCGCCAGCGTGCTGATGTGGGCGCAGGGCTGGCTGCTCAACGGCGTGGTGCAGCGGACTGTCCTGCGGCTGCGCGCCGAGGTGGAGGAGAAGCTCAACCGGCTGCCGCTGCCCTACTTCGACCGGCAGCCCCGCGGCGAGCTGCTGAGCCGGGTCACCAACGACATCGACAACATCTCGCAGACCCTCCAGCAGACGCTCAGCCAGCTGGTCACCTCGCTGCTCACCGTGGTCGGCGTACTGGCCATGATGGTCTGGATCTCGCCGCTGCTGGCGCTGGTGGCCCTGGTGGCGGTGCCGCTGTCGGTGCTGGTCACCGCCCAGATCGCGAAGCGCTCGCAGCGGAAGTTCATCGCCCAGTGGACGCACACCGGCGAGCTGAACGGGCAGATCGAGGAGGCGTACACCGGCCACGAGCTGGTCAAGGTCTTCGGCCGGCAGAAGGAGGTGGAGGGCGCCTTCCACGCCAAGAACGAGCAGTTGTTCCAGGCGAGCTTCGGCGCGCAGTTCGTCTCCGGGATCATCATGCCGGCGATGTTCTTCATCGGGAACCTCAGCTACGTGGCGATCGCCGTGGTCGGCGGCCTGCGGGTGGCCTCGGGCACGATGAGCCTCGGCGACGTGCAGGCGTTCATCCAGTACTCGCGGCAGTTCACCCAGCCGCTCACCCAGGTCGCCTCGATGGCCAACCTGCTCCAGTCCGGGGTGGCCTCGGCCGAACGGGTCTTCGCGGTCCTCGACGCCGAGGAGCAGAGCCCGGAGCCGGCGCGGCCGGCCCGGATCGCCGACCCGCACGGCCGCGTCGAGTTCGAGCACGTCTCCTTCCGGTACGACCCGGACAAGCCGCTGATCGACGACCTGTCCCTGGTCGCCGAGCCCGGACACACGGTGGCGATCGTCGGGCCGACCGGCGCCGGCAAGACCACCCTGGTCAACCTGGTCATGCGGTTCTACGAGCTGGACGCCGGCCGGATCACCCTGGACGGGGTGGACATCACCACGATGCGCCGGGACGAGCTGCGCGGCCGGATCGGCATGGTGCTCCAGGACACCTGGCTCTTCGGCGGCACCATCCGGGACAACATCGCGTACGGGCGGCCGGACGCCAGCGAGGAGGAGATCCTGGCGGCGGCCCGGGCCACCTTCGTCGACCGGTTCGTCCGCAGCCTGCCCGACGGGTACGACACCGTGATCGACGAGGAGGGCAGCAACGTCAGCGCCGGCGAGAAGCAGCTGATCACCATCGCCCGGGCGTTCCTCGCCGAGCCGTCGCTGCTGATCCTCGACGAGGCCACCAGCTCGGTGGACACCCGGACGGAGGTGCTGCTCCAACGGGCCATGGCGGCGCTGCGGTCCGACCGGACCAGCTTCGTCATCGCGCACCGGCTCTCCACCATCCGCGACGCGGACCTGATCCTGATGATGGAGAACGGCCGGATCGTCGAGCAGGGCACGCACGACCAGTTGCTCGCCGCCGGCGGGGCGTACGCCCGGCTGTACCGGTCGCAGTTCACCGGAGCGGTGATCACGGACGAGGTCCCGGCACCGCTGCCGGGGGGTGCGCCGGCAGCCGGGGCGCTTCCGGCGGCCGCGCCGGCCAAGAACTGACGTGGATCCGGCGCCCGGCCCGGCGCCGGCTTCCCGCCGCGATGGCGGGCAGCCGGCGCCGGCCGCCAGCCGGGAGCCCGGCCGGGTTCCCGGAGCCGGCCCGGATCCCGGAGCCGGCCCGGGCCTGCGGCAGTCAGTCGGCCGGGAGCAGCCCGGCCGCACGGGCGGCGACCACCCGTCCGATCAGCTCCAGCGCGGCGGCCACCGGCATCGGGTCGAGCCTCCGGCCGTCGCGCAGCCGCAGGGACACCGACCCGCCGGCCGCCTCCCGTGGGCCGACCACCCCGACGTACGGGACCTTGCGGCGCGCCGCGTCGCGGATCCGGGCGCCCAGCGAGCCGACCAGGTCGACCTCGGCCCGCAGCCCGGCCGCCCCGGCCCGCCGGCACAGGTCGACGGCCGCGTCCGCCTGGCCGTCGTCCACCGGGATCAGCACCACCTGCACCGGGGCGTACCAGGCCGGGAAGGCGCCGGCGTGCACCTCGATCAGGTACGCGAAGAGCCGTTCCATGCTGCCGACCAGGCTCCGGTGCACCATCACCGGCCGTTTCCGGCTGCCGTCCGCATCGGTGTACGACAGGTCGAACCGCTCCGGCTTGTCGAAGTCGAGCTGGACGGTGGAGATGGTCGACTCCCGGCCGGCCGCGTCGACGATCTGGATGTCGATCTTCGGCCCGTAGAAGGCGGCCTCGCCCGGCCCCTCGGTGAAGTCGACCCCGTCGAGCGCGGCGCGGAGCAACTCCTCGGCCCGCGCCCACGCGGCGTCGTCCCCGACGTACTTCTCCCCCGGCCCGCGCAGCGACAGCCGGAACCCGGCCGGCCGAACGCCGAGCGCGGCGTGCGCCTCGCGGATCAGCCGCAGGATCTCGCGTACCTCGTCGCCGACCTGCTCGAGGGCGCAGAAGTTGTGCGCGTCGTTGAGCGAGATGGCCCGTACCCGGGCGAGCCCGCCGAGCACCCCGGAGCGCTCCGCCCGGTACATCCCGCCCAGCTCGGCCACCCGCAGCGGCAGCTCCCGGTAGGAGCGGCCCCGGGCGCGGAAGACCAGCGCGTGGTGCGGGCAGAGCGCCGGCCGGAGCACGAACTCGTCGTCGGCGGAGAGCTGCATCGGCGGGAACATGTCGTCGGCGAAGTAGCCCAGGTGTCCCGACAGCTCGAACAGCTCCCGCTTGCCCAGCGGCGGCGAGTAGACGTGCTGGTAGCCGGCCCGGCGCTCCAACTCCCGCACGTACTCCTCGACGGCATGGCGGGCGGCGGCGCCGGCCGGCAGCCAGATCGGCAGCCCGGCGCCCGCGAGGGGGTCCGAGACGAACAGCTCCAGCTCCCGGCCGAGCCTGCGGTGGTCGATCATGTCGCTCTCCTTGATCGGGTACGACCCGGAGGCGAGCTGGCCCGGAACGCCGCGAGGCCCCGGGGCGGTTCGCCCCGGGGCCTCGTCGACGGATACGTCAGTGCGGCGCGCCGGGGATTCCCGGCGTCGTGGTCACCACCGCGCTGCGCATGCGGCGACGGTACGCGCGACGGCTCGGGTCGCACACCTGGATTTCGGGGAGCGGGGGCGGGTCGTCGGCACGGGACCTGCCGACGACCCGCCGCGGCCCGGCCGTCGGGAACGGGGGACCCGACGGCGGCGGGACCGCGTCCCGACAACGGTACGCCGGGGAGCGGTGGTTCGCCGCCCGCCTCGGTGAGCGACGCCACGCGGAGAGGCCGTCACAATCGCCCCCGCCGCATCGTTGTCCACTGGTGGCCCGCTGGTGTCCATGGTCACCACCGAGTGGGGCAGCTCCCGGTGACGCGGGACACGCCGTCAGGCTCGGTGCAATCGAACGGGGGAATCCGGCGAGGTGGCGGTCGTGCCCGAACTCATCTCTGACGTCGCGTCGCCGGCGTGGGTGTACCTGGCGCTGCTGGGGCTGCTGGCCGCCGACGCCTTCGTGCCGGTCGTACCGACCCAGGTCGTCATGATCACCAGCGGCGCGCTCACCGTCTACGGCGGACTCAGCCTGCCGCTCACCATCGTCGTCGGCGCGCTCGGCGTCTTCGCCGGCGATCTCGCCTGCTACCTGCTGGGCCGGAGCACCCCGAACCGTCCGGCGTCGCGGCACACCATGCCCGGCCGGGCCCGCCGGGCCGCCGCCCGGGTCACCCGTGGGCTGCGCGAGCCGGGGCCCCTGGTGATCCTGCTCTGCCGCTTCGTACCCGGCGGTCGGATGGCCGCCTGCTTCTCGGCCGGGCGCAGCCGCTACCCGTACCGCCTCTTCCTGCTCTACGAGAGCGTGGCGGCGACCGGCTGGGCCGCATACGGCAGCCTGGTCGGGCACCTGGGCGGCCGGGCGCTGACCGAGTCGGCGTGGCGGCTCGCGGTGATCGGCGGGGTGGCGGCGGCCGGCTTCGCGGCGGCCGGCTGGGCGATGAGCGCGATCAGCGCCCGCAACACCCGCACCGAGGCCGAGGCCAAGGTACGGGTCGGTGTCGACTGACGCCCGCGGTCCGGAGCACCTGATCGACCTGAGGAAAGCCCGCGCCGGCGGCAGCCGGTAAGGGACTTCCCCGGGATCGAAGTGGGGGGCGGCCCCGGATCCTTTTCGGACCGTTCCGGCGACAGGCTGGGGCATGCCTGGAAACCGGACGTCCGGCCTGTTGACCCTCGGCGGGATCGCCCTGGCGGCGGTGCTCGCCGTGCTCGGCCACCTTGAGGTGAGCGACGACCTGGATCCCTGGTCGCTGACCGTCAGCGACTTCGCCGTCTCCGACCGGGGCGGCGTCATCGACGTGGCCATGGCGGTGCTCGCCGGCGCGACGGCGGTGCTGATCCCGGCGCTCTGGCGTACCGGATCCGGGTCGAACCCCGGAGGCGCGCGGTCCACCGGCGACGGACGGGCGCCGACCGGCGACGGGGCGGCCGGGCGGGCCGGACGGCGGCAACGGCTGGCGGGGGCGCTCCTGGCGGCCTGGACCGCCGGCCTGCTCGCCACCGCCGTGGTGCCGACCAACGAGCCCGGCCTGCCCATGGACACCGCGGCCTACCTGCACCGGTACGCCTCGGTGGTCGCCTTCCTCGCCCTGCCGGCCGCCGGCTGGCTGCTCGCCGGGCCCCTAGGCGGCCGTGCCGCCGGCTGGCTGCGCGCGCTCACCCTGGGCAGCCTGCTTCTGGCCGGGGCGATGATCTGGTCCGCCTACCCCGGCGACCGGATGCTGATCGGCCTGACCGAACGCCTGCTCATCCTCACCGAGGTCGCCCTCCTAGCCGTCGTCGCCCTGTCCCTCACCCGGACCCGCGATCATGGAGTCGTGGCACTACGCAGAGCGCCCGTAGCACGACGGGTCGGGCACCACAACTCCATGATCGACGCGTGATCACTCCAGTTCGTGGAGCATCAGTTGGCGGGCGGCCTCGGTGATGGAGCCGGAGAGGCTCGGGTAGATGGTGATGGTCTGGGCCAACTCGTTGACGGTGAGGTTGTTCTCCACCGCCATGGTGATCGGCAGGATCAGCTCGCTGGCCTTCGGCGCCACCACCACGCCGCCGATCACCTGGCCGCTGGCCGGGCGGCAGAAGAGCTTGACGAAACCGTCCGCGAGATCGGCCATCTTGGCCCGGGCGTTGCCCGACAGCGGCAGCATCACCTGCCGGGCCGGCACCTTGCCGGCGTCCACCTCGTTCTGCGAGACGCCGACCGTGGCCAGCTCCGGGTCGGTGAAGACGTTCGCCGCGACGGTACGCAGCCGCAGCGGCCGGACCGCCTCGCCGAGCGCGTGCCACATCGCGATCCGGCCCTGCATGGCGGCGACGCTGGCCAGCGGCAGCACCCCGGTGCAGTCACCGGCGGCGTAGATGCCGGGGACGTTGGTCCGGGAGACCCGGTCGACGGTCACGTAGCCGCCCCGGGCCAGCTCCACGCCGTACTCGGCGAGGCCCAGGTTGGCGGTGTTCGGGATCGAGCCGACCGCGATCAGCGCGTGCGAGCCGACCACGATCCGGCCGTCGGCGAGCACCACCTCGACGCCGTCGCCGATCCGGCGGACCGCCTCGGCGCGGGAGTTGTTGAGGATGGTCATGCCCCGGTTGCGGAACACCCGCTCGATCGCCATCGCGGCGTCGGCGTCCTCGTGCGGCATCACCCGGTCCCGGCTGGAGACGAGGGTGACCTCGACACCCATGGCCAGGTACGCGCTGGCGAACTCTGCGCCGGTCACCCCGGAACCGACCACGATCAGGTGCTCCGGCAGCTCCGGCAGGTCGTACACCTGGCGCCAGGTGAGGATCCGCTCGCCGTCCGGCAGCGCGGTGGGCAGCTGGCGCGGGGTGGCGCCGGTGGCGATCAGGACGGTGGACGCGGCGATCGAGTACTTCTCGCCGCCGCCGGCCGGCGTGACGACCACCCGGTGGGTGTGACCGAGCGTGTCCTCGCCGAGCCGGGCGGTGCCGGCCACGAACTCCACCCCGGACTTGACCAGCTTGGCGTGGATGTCGGCGGACTGGGCCAGGGCGAGCCGCTTGACCCGCGCGTGCACCGCCTGAGCGTCGACGGTGACCGCCTCCAGCCCGTCCGAGTGCACGCCGAACTCGTCGGTGTCCCGGTAGCCGGTGACCACCTCCGAGCTGGCGATGAAGGTCTTCGACGGGACACAGTCGGAGAGCACGCAGGCGCCGCCGGCCCCCTCCGCCTCGACCACGGTGACATCAGCGTCGAGCTGGGCGGCGACCAGCGCCGCCTCGTACCCGGCCGGCCCTCCGCCGATGATCACGATCTGGCTCACAGCGCTCGCCCCTCGTCAGTGCTCACAGTGACTTTCTTCTCCCCGTCGCGCTCGACACGCACCGTCGTATTCTCCCCCACGCCCCGGCCGGGCTATCGTCATCGCCGTGCGTCTGTACGCCGCTTATGGCTCAAACCTGGACCCCGCTCGAATGCGCGCCTACTGCCCGCATTCGCCGATGGTGGGCACCGGCTGGCTGGAGGGGTGGCGACTCACCTTCGCCGGCGAGGGCGTCATCGGCTGGGAGGGCTCGGTCAGCACGGTGGTCGAGTCCCCGGGTGACCGGGTCTTCGTGGCGCTCTACGACATCCACCCGTACGACGCCGCGCAGCTCGACGAGATCGAGGGCGTGACCGCCGGGACGTACCGGAAGCTCACCGTACGCGTCTCGACGCTGGACGGGGACGTGACCGCCTGGGTCTACGTCTTCGACGGGTACGAGGGCGGCCTGCCGACGTCGTGGTACCTGTCGGAGATCGCGACCGCGGCGGAGAAGGCGGGCGCGCCCGACGACTACGTCACCGACCTGCGGTCCCGCCCCACCGGCACCGCGTCGGCCTAGCGCGTCTCGTCGGCCTGCCGCGTATCCCACGCGGTCAGTGTCCTCCGGCCGGTTCCCCGGCCGGCGGGCAACCCCGCGCCGGGTCGCCTATCCCACATCCATGGCGGTGACCGTGCGCTCGTACACGTCGGTCCAGCGCTCCTCGTGCAGGCCGAGGGAGCGGTAGAGGGTCACCGGGGTGGTCGGGTTGGCCAGGTCGACGCCGAGCCCGGCGGAGGCCCGGCCCTTGGCCGCGTAGACCGCGAACGCCCGGCGCAGCAGCGCCGCACCCACCCCGCGTCGCCGGTACGCGGGCAGCACCGACAGCGTGCGTACCCAGCCCATGTCGTGCTCCAGCGCCTGGTCCGAGGACTGGAGGGCACCGGCCGGCTCCCCGTCGACCTCGGCGACGAACCACTCGTCCCACACCTTGCCGTAGGACGGGATCAGCTCCCGCCACTGGTCGAAGCCGAGCGGCTCGTGGTCCGGGGTGTCCCGGAACGCGGTGTCGAAGATCCGGTGGAACAGCCGCAGGTCGGCCTCGTCGCCGGCGCGCAGCGGGCGGACGGCGACCCCGGCCGGCGGAGCCGGTTCGGCGGGCAGGTCGGCGAGGGAGCGGCTCATCCGGATGTACCGCTTGACCCGGGTGAAGCCGGCCTCGGCCAGCTCGGCCGCCCAGCGGGTCTCCGGCGCGAAGACCGCGCAGCGCACGGTCAGCGCCGGCAGCCCGCGTTCGGCGGCCCGCTCGGCGACCCGGTCGAGCTGACGGGCCAGCATCGGGGCGCGCAGGCCGTCGCCGCGGTCCGGGTCGACGAGTACGTCGACGAACTCGCGGCCGACCCCGGTCGGGTTGTTCAGGATCGCCCAGGCGACCGCGGCCCCGTCCGGGTCGGTGACCAGCCACGAGTCCCGGGCCGGATCGACGAAGGGGGCGGTCAGCGCGGACTCGACGTCCTCGGCGTCGAAGTCCGGGTAGCCGAGAGCGAAGACGTCGGCGGCGTGCACCACCTTGAGGATCGCGGGTACGTCATCGAGGGTGGGGCGGCGGGCGGTCCAGCCGGCGGGGAGCGTCACGCCGCCGATCCTGGCAGCCCGTCCGGCGGCCACGCCTCCCATTTATCCGCCGCGTACGTGCAGCCGGGCGGCGCTGAGCAGGTTGAGCAGTTCCGCTCCCTCGCCGGGGGCGAGCGCCCGGAACGCGGTCGCGGCCAGCCGGTCGGTCACCGCCTCGGCCCAGAGCCGCCGCCGCACCAGCGGCCCCACCGGCGGGTACGGGGGCGACCAGCCACAGGCGGCGGCCCCCGCCTCCCCCTCCGGCCCGGCCAGCACCGCCTCCAGCGGGGTCATCCCGGACGCCCGGACGGCCAGCAGGTACGCCCCGGTGAAGTGCTCGCGGAGCAGCAGCATCCCGACGGCCGCCCGCGCGCCCGGCGAGCGGTCCGGGACCGGCATCGCCCGCCACGCCGCGAAGAGCGGCATCCCGCTGCCGTCCGCCGCCTCGACGGCGCGTTCCAGCAGGCCGGCCAGGCGGGGCGCCTGGGGCGCGTCGCCCAACTGCTCGACGCCCCACCGGCAGCACTCGGCCAGGTTCGCGGCGGCCACCTCCAGCGGGCGGACCGTACGGGCGGCGGCGTCCCAGCCGTCGGCGACCGCCTCCGGGGCGATGAAGCCGAGCGCGGCAGCGACCGTCTCGGCGCGGACGTCACCGAGCGCCCCGGCCCGGCCGGTGATGTAGAACGCCCAGCCGGAGATGCCCAGCAGCCGCGCCCGGCGCAGCGTCGCCGGGCGGCGGGAGAAGGTTTCCCCGAGCTCCAGCACCAGCGGCTTGCTGGCGGCGGCGACCTGCTCTGGAGTCATCGACGGGGCACCCCCGTCCGTTCACCGTGGTCATCCATCCCGGTCAGTCTGCCGGGTCGCCGCCCGCGTCGGCATCCCCCGCTTCGGCCGCCAGCGCCTCCAGCGCCGCCTCCACCTCGCCGGTGCGCCGGCGGGCAGCGGTGACCGATCGTTCGGCTCCCCGCCGGGCCAGCTTGGCGCGGCTGAGCTCCTGCTCGGCGACGGCCCGACGGCGTTCCAGCTCGGCCAGCTCGGTCTCGATCCGGTCCAGCGTCGCGCTGCCGTCCCGTTCGGACCCGACCGCCTCGGTCAGCTCCTGCTCGGCCCGGTCCAGATCGCCGCGGGCCTGCGCCAGCTCGCGTTCCAGCGCGCGGCGGCGTTTCGCCCGCTCGGCCCGGGCCGCCCGCTCGGCGGCCCGCTCGTCGCGGGTCCGGTGGGCCCCGGCCCGCTCGGCCGCCCGCTCGCGTACGGGCGGCTCCTCCGCGCCCCCGGTGACCAGCCGCAGCTGCGGGCGGGGCACCTCGCCGAAGCCGGCGTAGTGGGTGGCCCGGAGCAGCCGGCCCGCCCGGATCTGCTCGGCCACCTCGGTGTCGGAGAGGGCGGCGTTGAGGGTCGCCTCCACCTCGGCCAGCGGCAGCTTCCCGGCCGGCGGGGCGGCCGGCTCGGCCGCGGCCAGCTTGCGTACCTCGCTCACCAGCGCGCCCACGACGGCCCGACGCTGGGCGGAGAGCTCGCGCAGCTTCCCGCCGCGCAGCTCGCGTTGGGCGGCGCGCAGCGACTCGGCGAGCTGCGCCAGGTCGGCGACCAGCTCGGGCCGGCGGATGGCCAGCAGGTTGACCAGCCAGGCGGCGACCGTGGGCCGGCGCAGCCGGCCGATCTCCCGGGCGGCCTTCGGGTCCCCGGCCCGGCGGGCCTCGGCGACCGCGGCGTCCCGGGCCGCGACGAACCGGTCCGGCGGCGTCGCGTACAGCCGCTGGACCAGCTCGGGGGGCGGACCGGCCATGCCGGTCAGACGTCGACCCGGGTGCCCGGTTCGAGGCGGCGGTACTCGGTCTTCGACAGCGCGGTGTACTGCCGGTCGAGCACGCCGAAGCCGTTGGTGTTGAGCAGGCCGTCGTGCAGCGCGAAGGCGCGGCGCGGGGCGACGGCCCGGATGAAGTCGACCACCTCGGAAAACTTCGACCAGGGTGCGTGGATTGGGGCGAACAGGGTGTCCACCTGGACGTCGTCGGGGACGAACAGGGCGTCGCCCGGGTGGTAGACGACGTCGTTGAACAGGTAGCCCAGGTTCTGGATGACCGGGATGTCGGGGTGGATGACGGCGTGCTGCCCGCCGTACGCGCGGACCGGGACGCCGGCGGCGGTGAACGACTCACCGGGCGCGACCACCACCAGCGCCTCGGCGGCGTCACCGAGGACGCCGGCGAGCGAGGCCGGGCCGTTGACGGTGAACGGGCGGCGCTCCAGCGCCCGGGTCAGCGCCTCGACGTTCACGTGGTCCGGGTGCTCGTGGGTGATCAGCACCGCGTCCGCCCTGTCCAGGGCCTCCGGTTCGCTGTAGACCCCGGGGTCCACCACGACCACTCCCCCGTCGTGCTCCAGCCGGACACAGGAGTGGCCGTACTTGGTGACCTGCATCGTGACTCCTCGATTATCGAATCGTGACGTCCTCAGCGCAGTCTGCCGGAACCGGCGCGGTGGCGCGCCGCGTCCGACGTATCGACCCCGCGGCGGGGTCGTCGAGGATCGGAGCGGGGACATGAGCGAGCGTCAGCGAGCGAATCGTCAGCACAGCGCCGTGGTGCCTCATGCCGGCGCCGAGCGCAGCGAGGTGGCGGCATGAGCGGACGGGGCAGAGGTCGCCGGGCCGTGGCGCTGGCGGCGGTGGGACTGGTGTCGGTGCTGGTCGCGGGGGCCTGCGGTGCCGACAGTGGAGCGAACGATCAGGCCACGTCGGCGCGGGCGCAGGGGCCGGCGGCCGCGGGCGGGGACGCGGCCCGCCAGGAGGGGGCCCCCGGCGCTAGCGGCGCGGGCGGCGCCGACCTCCGGGTCGACCAGCGGTCGATCATCTACACCGGGACGCTGCAGGTGCGAGTGGCCGACGTGGACCGGGCGGCCCGGGACGCGACGGCGGCGGCGACCGCCGCGGGCGGGTTCGTCGGTGGCGACCAGCGGCACAGCGGATCGGACGACGCCCGGGCCGAGCTGACGCTGCGCGTGCCGGCGGACCGGTTCACCGCGGTCGTCAACGAGCTGGCCCGGCTCGGCCAGCCGGAGGAACGCCAGGTACAAACCGAGGACGTCACCGAGGAGACCGTCGACCTGGACGCCCGGATCGCCACCCAGCGGGCCCGGGTGGACAGCGCCCGGAAGCTGCTCGCCAAGGCCACCTCGATCAACGACCTGGTCACGTTGGAGAACGAGGTGGGCAAGCGGGAGGCCGACCTCGCGTCGCTGGAGGCGAAGAAGCGCCGCCTCGCCGACCTGACCGCGCTCTCCACGATCACGGTGACCTTCGTCCGCACCGCCGCGACGACGGCGGAGAAGGAGGAGACCGAGCTGGGCTTCCTGGCCGGCCTGCGCGGCGGCTGGGACGTCTTCGTCACCACGGCGTTCGTGCTGCTGACCGTGCTCGGCGCGGTGCTGCCGTTCGCGGTCGTGATCGGCGTACCGGTCGCACTGCTGCTGCGGGCGCGGCGTCGGCGGGCGCGGCGCACCCCGCCGGCCGGCCCGGCGCCCTCGGTGCCGGGACCGGCCGGGCCGGTGGGTGGTCCGCCGCCTAGCGCGCCGCCGCCAGTGCCCGCAGCGCGGTCTGGACCATGAGGCGTACGCCGACCGGGATGGCGCGCTCGTCCACGTCGAACGAGGCCCGGTGCAGGTCCACGTTGGGACCGTTCCGGCCGACCCCGAGGCGGGCGAGCGCGCCCGGCACGTGCTCCAGGTACCAGGAGAAGTCCTCGCCACCCATGCTCTGCGGGGTCTCCGCGATCCCCTCGGGGCCGAGGGCCGCGGCGGTGGCGGCGGTGAGCACGCCGATGGCGCGGGCGTCGTTGGTGACCGGCGGCCGGCCACGCAGGTATTCCAGGTCGACGGTGGCACCGGTGGGGGCGATGACGTCCCGGACGACCTGCGCCACGATCTTCGGGGCCTGATCCCAGGTGTCGCGGTCCATCACCCGGAGGGTGCCGGCGGCGCAGGCCTCGGAGGGGATGACGTTGTAGCGGGTGCCGGCCGTGGCGTGGCCGAACACCAGCAGCAGCCCGCTGTTGGCCGGCACCCGCCGACTGACCAGGGCCGGCACCTCGGTGACCAGCCGGCCGAGCGCGTCGACCAGGTCGACCGTGAGGTGCGGGCGCGCGGTGTGCCCGCCCGGGCCGCTGAGCCGGACGGTGACGTTGTCGGCGGCGGCGGTGATCGGGCCGACCCGCAGGCCGACCCGGCCGACCGGCAGGTTCGGGTCGCAGTGGACGGCGAAGATCTGCACCACGTCGTCCAGGCCCCCGGCCTCGATGACCTCCAGCGAGCCGCAGGGCAGGATCTCCTCGGCTGGCTGGAAGATGAGCCGGACCCGGCCGTCGAGCTGGCCGAGGTCGGCGAGCTGGGCGAGCAGCATCCCGACGCCGAGCATCACGGTGGTGTGCACGTCGTGCCCGCAGGCGTGGCAGACGCCATCCACCGTGGACCGGTACGGCACGTCCTTGGGATCCGTCAGCGGGAGGGCGTCGATGTCGGCGCGGAGCGCGATCACCGGGCCGTCCGGCCGCCCGTCGATGTCGCAGATGACACCGTTGCCCTTGGGCAGGAGACGCGGCTTCAGCCCGGCGAGGGAGAGTTCCCGGTGGATCAGGGCGGCCGTCTCGAACTCCTCGCCGGAGAGCTCCGGATGGGAGTGGATGTGACGGCGGGTGGCGATGAGGCCGGGTACCCGGAGGGCCAGCAGCTGGTCGAGCTCGAAAGGCAGGGGCTGGGATCCGGATGGCGCCTCCGGCCAGGACGACGCCAGCGGGCTGCCGGAAGGAGGCAGCGTCAACGCACTCGTCACGTCGAATTCTCGATCACTAGAAGTGGATGGATCTTCGGGCAGAACAGCAGACAGCCTAGACCGTCGACGGTGACGCTGGGCAACATCTTTCGGGTAGCGGTCAGACCGCGCAGCGTCACGAATGCCCTGGTGGGAGGGCTTGAGTATCTGCGGGAGAGCAGGTAGATCGCGATCGAACGGCGTCATCTGCCCCACACCTCCTACAACGCGTAACCGATTCGGCGGTCACCAGATCAGGGGGCCGTCGTTCCGAATTGTCGCATTAGTCGGGACAATTAACCGCCGCTCCGACAATTGCGCGACAATGCTCCGCCGCCGACAGACTCCCGAGAGTGACATGACGGCCCGGGGGTCCACCGCACAGACTGTCCGTCCCGTTCACCCGATCGGGTTACCCGCATTCCCGATGGGCACACGCGCGGTACGGCCGGCCCCACTGCCCGACGGCCGACGGACGGGCCGGGCCGCATCGCCCGGGGGTCCGCACCGAGCCGCCGCCGCCGCGCGTACCCGCGAGAGCATCGACTGTACGCCGTACCGGCGCTCGTGACGAGTACGTCTACGCAGGTCAGACGGGGTTCGGACAGCGCGACGGCCCCGTCGGGCACCCGGAACGGGCACCGGCGGGGCCGCCGTCGAACCCGACTCAGAACCGGTCGCTGGGCCGGTACGTCCCCCACACCTCACGCAGCGTCCCGCACACCTCGCCGATGGTGGCCCTGACCCGCAGCGCCTCCTTCATCGGGTGGAGCACGTTCGCGGTGCCCTGGGCGGCGGTGCGCAGCTCCGCGAGAGCCCGCTCGACCGCGTCGGCGTCCCGCTCGGCGCGCAGCTTCGCCAGCCGCTCGGCCTGCGCGACCTCGATCGCCGGGTCCACCCGCAGCGGCTCGTAGGGCTCCTCCTCGTCGATCTGGAACCGGTTGAGCCCGACCACCACCCGCTCGCCCGAGTCGATCTCCTGGGCGATCCGGTACGCGGACTGCTCGATCTCCCGCTTCTGGAAGCCGGCCTCGATCGCGTCCACCGCCGAGCCGTGGTCGAAGACCCGCTGCATCAGCTCGTCCGCCGCCGCCTCGATCTCGGCGGTCATCGCCTCCACCACGTACGACCCGGCGAACGGGTCCACGGTCGCGGTCAGGTCCGTCTCGTACGCCAGCACCTGCTGGGTACGCAGCGCCAGCCGGGCCGCCTTCTCGGTCGGCAGGGCGATGGCCTCGTCGAAGCTGTTGGTGTGCAGCGACTGGGTGCCGCCGAGCACCGCGCCGAGGCCCTGGACCGCCACCCGGACCAGGTTCACCTCCGGCTGCTGGGCGGTGAGCTGTACGCCCGCGGTCTGGGTGTGGAACCGCAGCATCATCGACTTCGGGTTCTTCGCCCCGAACTCGTCACGCATCAGCCGGGCCCAGATCCGCCGGGCCGCCCGGAACTTGGCGACCTCCTCGAGCAGCGTGGTCCGGGCGACGAAGAAGAACGACAGCCGGGGCGCGAAGTCGTCCACGGCCAGCCCGGCGGCGAGCGCGGCGCGGACGTACTCCACGCCGTTGGCGAGGGTGAACGCGATCTCCTGCACGGGCGAGGCGCCCGCCTCGGCCATGTGATAGCCGGAGATGGAGATGGTGTTCCACTTCGGCACCTCCGCCCGGCAGTACGCGAAGGTGTCGGCGACCAGGCGCAGCGAGGGCTTCGGCGGGAAGATGTACGTCCCCCGGGCGATGTACTCCTTGAGGATGTCGTTCTGGATGGTGCCGTTGAGCGCGCTGCCCGGCACCCCGGACTCCTCGGCCACGAGCTGGTAGAGCAGGAGCAGCACGGAGCCGGGCGCGTTGATGGTCATCGAGGTGGAGACCTTGTCCAGCGGGATGCCGTCGAAGAGCAGCCGCATGTCCTCGATCGAGTCGATGGCCACGCCGACCTTGCCCACCTCGCCGTGCGCGATCGGGTCGTCGGAGTCGTACCCCATCTGGGTGGGCAGGTCGAAGGCGACCGACAGACCCATCGTGCCGGCGCGCAACAGCTGGTGGTAGCGCGCGTTGGACTCGGTGGCGGTGCCGAAGCCGGCGTACTGCCGCATGGTCCACGGCCGGGAGGTGTACATCGTCGGGTAGACCCCGCGGGTGTACGGGTACTCGCCGGGGGCACCCAGCCGCTCGGCCAGCCCCCCGGGGACGTCGTCCGCCGTGTAGACGCCCTTGATCGGGAAACCGGACTCGCTCGACCGCCGTTCGCTCATGTCCGGATGGTAGGACGCGCCGGGACATCGATGGGTGAGGGATAGCGCACAGCAGGGGGTCGCCGCCCCCGCCGACCGGGGGTGAGCAGCTGACCGCGTACCGTCGAGTAGGTAAACGTCCGCCGCGTCGGGTTTCGCATCCGGCGTCGGAACCAGCAAGATAGGGAGGTTGTGTCCCAGCCCCCTCGATATCCCCCGGTGGCTTTTCTGTGACTCAGATCCCGACGTGGAGCGGCGGACCAGTCAGTCCCCCCACTGGACGCGCGGCACCCGGCACGACCATTGGCGATCGTTACTCCCTGCGTTCCCCGGTCGGCAACGGCGGCATGGGCACGGTGTGGCGTGCCACCGACACGTTGCTGCGCCGCGACGTGGCGGTCAAGGAGGTCGTCCTCCCTCCGGGGCTGGCCCCCAGCGACCGTGACGCGATGTACGAGCGGACCCTCCGGGAGGCCCGGGCCGCCGCCGCGATCCAGCACCCGGCCGTGGTCCAGGTCTACGACGTGGTCACCGAGGGTGGCCGCCCGTGGATCGTGATGGAACTGCTGGACGCGCGCAGCCTGGCCGACATGGTGATCGAGGACGGGCCGGTCGCGCCCCGCGCGGTCGCCAAGATCGGCATCGCGCTGCTCGGCGCGCTGGAGGTGGCGCACGCGATCGGCGTGCTGCACCGCGACGTCAAGCCGGCCAACGTGCTCATCTGTTCCGACGGCCGCTGCGTGCTGACCGACTTCGGCGTCGCCCGGATGCCCACCGACGTCCAGCTCACCACGCCCGGCATGGTGCTCGGGTCGCCGCACTTCATCTCGCCCGAGCGGGCGATGGGCCAGGATTTCGGCCCACCGAGCGACCTCTTCTCGCTCGGCGTCACGCTCTACACGGCCGTCGAGGGGCGTCCCCCGTTCGACAAGGGCGACCCGATCGAGACCATGCACGCGGTGGTCGAGGACCCGCCGGCCATCCCGCAGCGCAGCGGCCCGCTGACCGGCGTGCTGATGGGCCTGCTGGAGAAGGACCCGGCCCGACGGCTGGACGTGCACAGCGCCCGCGGCATGCTGCGCGAACTGCTCGCCGGCCCGCTGACCAGCAACGCCACCGCGGTCAACTCCGTCACCGACCCCTACGCGGTGGTGCCGGTGCAGCGGCCGTCGACGCCGCTGGCGATCGCCGCCGAGCCGAAGCCGACCGGCCAGATCGGCGGCCGAGCGATGATCGCCCCCGGCGAGTCGCTGACCGACCGGCTCGCCGCCCTGAGCCGGGGCGAGCGCCCCGAGCCGAAGCCGGCCCAGGCCGCCGCGGCCCTCGACGAGACCAGCGCGGACGCGCTGGCCGGCCCGCTGCACACCCCGACCGGCGCGATGCCCGTGCCGGCCGCCGCCCCGGGGGCCGCCCAGCGGATCTCGCCCGACGCCACCCAATCGCTGGCGGCCGGCCAGGCGGACCCCACCCAGCGCCTCGGCGCCGGCCACCGGGATGCCACCCAGCCCGTCTACGGCCACGGCACCACCCAGCCGGTCTACGGGCCCGGCGGCGACACCACCCAGCCGGTCTACGGCCGCGGCGGCGACACCACCCAGCCGGTCTACGGGCCCGGCACCGACGCCACCCAACCGGTCTACGCCGGCAACCAGTGGTCGGTGCCCGGCACCGGTCAGCCGTGGGCCACCCCGGCCCCGGCCGGCGGCGGGGCGCTCGGCAAGGCCCGCAGCGCCGGCAACCAGCTCGTCAGCACCGTCAAGGGCTGGCCGCGCAAGATCCAGCTCGCGGCGGCCGGTGGCGTCGCCGTACTGCTGCTGATCACCGTGATCGCCCTCAGCAGCGGCGACGACGAGACCGCCCCGCCGATCGTGAGCACGATGCCCACCGCCACCGCCGAGGCTCCGCCGGTGGAGATGCACGAGCAGACCGTCAAGGGCGTCACGGTCAAGGTGCCCAAGGGCTGGCAGCGCCAGACCGGCGGCCTGTACGTCGACTACGTCGACCCGGAGGACAGCGGACGCAAGGTCCGGGTGATCGCCGAGGAGTGGAGCGGCAGCGCGATCAGCTGGGCGGAGTTCGCCTCGCGAAACCTCAAAAAGAACAGCGCCAAGAGCAAGAACTGCCCCGCCCCGTACACCGAGGTGTCGGTGTCCGAGCAGAAGCTGGACGGCGAGCCGGCGGGCGAAGTGGAATACACCTGCGGTGAGGGCGACAGCATGCGGCACGGGGTGTGGCGGGGGACGGTGAAGGACGGCAAGGTCTACTCGTTCTACCTTTCCTCCACCGACACCAGATTCGCCGAGAGCAAGCCGATCTTCGACGCGATGGTCGGGTCGTTCCATCTCGCCGGGAGCAAGTGAGCCGAGGCCGACGGTCAGTGGTGATCCGGCGCCGTGCTATCAAGGGGCAATGGCGGCGGATACCACTGACCTTGACGAACTTCGCGAGCAGGCCCGGCGGTGGCTCGACGACGATCCCGACCCGGCCAGCCGGGACGAGCTGAGCGCGGTGCTGGGCGGGCTGCCGGGCAGCGCCCCGGAACTGGCCGACCGGTTCGCCGGGCCGCTGACCTTCGGCACCGCCGGGCTGCGCGGCCCGCTGCGGGCCGGCCCGAACGGGATGAACCTCGCGGTGGTCACCCAGGCAGCCGCCGGGCTGGTCGCCTGGCTCGCCGACCAGCGCGGTACGGGGCCGCTGGTCATCGGGTACGACGCCCGGTACGGCTCGCGGGCCTTCGCCGAGCGCACCGCCCAGGTCGCCACCGGCGCGGGTCGCCCGGCCCTGCTGCTGCCCCGCCCGCTGCCCACCCCGGTGCTGGCGTACGCGGTGCGCCACCTCGGCGCGGTGGCCGGCGTGATGGTCACCGCCAGCCACAACCCGCCGCAGGACAACGGCTACAAGGTCTACCTCGGCGCGCAGCTGGGCGGGGAGCTCGGCGCGGGCGCGCAGATCGTGCCGCCGGCGGACGCCGGCATCGAGGCCGCCATCCGGGCGGTCGGCCCGCTGGCGAAGGTGCCGCTGGGCCCGGCCGGCGAGGTGCTGGGCGACGACCTGGTTGCGGCGTACGTGGAGCGGGCCGCTGCGGTCATCGCCCCGACCGGTCCGCGCGACCTGAAGGTGGCGTACACCCCGCTGCACGGGGTGGGGGCGGCCGTGCTGACCGCCGCCTTCGCCCGGGCCGGCTTCCCGACCCCCGGCGTGGTGCCGGACCAGGCCGAGCCGGACCCGGACTTCCCGACGGTCAACTTCCCCAACCCCGAGGAGCCGGGCGCGGTGGACCAGCTCGTCGCACTGGCCGGCGCGACGGGCGCCGACGTCGCCATCGCCAACGACCCGGACGCGGACCGGTGCGCGGTGGCCGTGCCGGACGGCGGCGTTTGGCGGATGCTGCGCGGGGACGAGGTGGGCGTGCTGCTCGCCGACCACCTCATGCGCCGCGGGGTCACCGGCCTGTACGCCACCACCATCGTGTCGTCGTCCCTGCTGCGGGCGATGTGCGCGGCCCGGGGCCTGCCGTACGACGAGACGCTGACCGGGTTCAAGTGGATCGTGCGGGGCGGTGGGGGGACCCAGCCGCTGGTCTTCGGCTACGAGGAGGCGCTCGGCTACTGCGTCGCGCCGGAGCACGTACGCGACAAGGACGGCATCACCGCCGCGCTGACCGTCGCCGAGCTGGCCGCCGGCCTGAAGGCCGAGGGCCGTACGCTCACCGACCGGCTGGACGAGCTTGCCGCCGAGTTCGGCGTGCACCACACCGACCAGCTGTCGGTGCGGGTCGACGACCTGCGGGAGATCGCCGCCATGATGGCCGGCATCCGGGCGAACACCCCGGACAGCCTGCTCGGGCGCCCGGTGACCGAGGCCAAGGACCTGCTTCCCGGCGCCGACGTGGTGATCCTGCGCACCGACGCCGCCCGGGCGGTGATCCGCCCGTCCGGCACCGAGCCGAAGCTCAAGGCGTACCTGGAGGTGGTGGAGCCGGTCGCGGACGGCGACGTGCCGGCTGCCCGGGCCCGGGCCGCGACCGCCGTGGCAACCCTACGCACCGAGATCGCCACCGCCCTCGGCCTATAGCCGGTTAGGAAGGGCCCCCTGCTCTGCCGGAGGCGTTAACAGGGGGCCCTTCCTTACGGGTGGCGCTTGCCGAGGGCGGCGTCGACGGCCTGGGCGAGGGCGGCGACCACCAGGCTGACGGAGGGGCGGACGACCGAGTCGTCCCGGCTGACGGTGCCGGAGAAGCCGGCGACACCGGCGATCTCCTCCAGCCGGCGGTGGGCGTCCCGGGCGTCCTCGCCGGTCAGGCCGAGGGTCGGCTCCATCCGCAGCACCGCCACCAGGGTGGCCAGCGCGGCGGTCCGCTCGTCGGGGAGTTGGCCGCCGGTCAGCGCCGCGGCCAGCCGCCGCCGGGAGTCCGCCTCCACCGAGGCGTCGACCACCGGGTACCGGTGCACGTGGATGAAGCCCAGCTCGGTCTCGTCGACGTCCCGGACCACGCCCCGGCCGCACAGGTCGCCGAGGATCCGGTCGCGCAGTCCGTGCCGCAGTCGCTGCACCCACGATGACGGGGTGTGGGGGGTGTCGGCGGCGATCCGGGCGAGTACCTCGTCGGCGATCGGCTCGCCGGTCGGCGCCGGGTCGATCACCGCCAGGGAGCCCTCGACGTACGCGATCCGGCCGGCCAGGGCCAGCTCGACGAGGACCGCGGCGGCCATCCCGAGATCCAGGCTGATCCGGGGCATGGTCGCCTTGCCGGTCTCGTCGTCGTAGGCGAGGAGCAGCAGCTCTTCGGCGAGCGCAACACCAGTCACGCCCGGAACGCTAACCCCTCCCCCACCCCCAAGCCCCCCCAACGCGCCCGCAGCGCGGCGATCATGAATTTCTGGCTCCGGTTTCCTACCGTTCTGCGGCTCTCGTCCGCTGCCACAACTCCGTGATCGACGCGGGCTGGAGGGGGTTGGGGGTGGGGGTTAGAAGCGGGGCATGCCGCCGAACTGGCGGTCGCCGGCGTCGCCGAGGCCGGGGACGATGAACTTGCGGTCGTTGAGACCCTCGTCGATCGAGGCGGTGACCAGGCGCAGGGGCAGGCCGGAGTGCTCCAGGCGCTCGATGCCGGCCGGCGCGGCGAGGACACAGAGCACCGTGATGTCGGTGCAGCCGCGATCGGCGAGCAGCCGGCAGCAGTGCTCCAGCGAGCCGCCGGTGGCCAGCATCGGGTCGAGCACCAGCACCGGCAGGCCGCTCAGGTCGCGGGGCAGCGACTCCATGTACGCGCGGGGCTCGTACGTCTCCTCGTCCCGAGCCAGGCCGACGAAGCCCATCGACGACTCGGGCAGCAGGCCGAGCGCGGCGTCGGCCATGCCCAAACCGGCCCGCAGCACCGGGACCAGCAGCGGTGGGTTCGCCAGCCGGGTGCCCTCGGTGGCGGTGACCGGGGTCTGGATCGGGTACTTCTCGACGGGGAAGGAGCGCGCGGCCTCGTACACCAGCATCGTGGTGAGTTCGCGCAGCGCGGCCCGGAACGACGCCGAGTCGGTCCGGGCGTCCCGCATGGCGGTCAGCCGCGACTGGGCGAGCGGGTGGTCAATGACGTGTACGTCCACGATCGCTCAACCTACCGGTCCCGGCCGGCCCACCCGGTGGGTGCGGGGGCGGCCAGCGACGCCGCTCACGTGCGGCGCCTGCGACGGGCCGGTGTGACCAAGATCACTCGACACGCGGGTGCGTACTATTCACGCCATGACGGCGACAGCGACGTCGGCCCGGTCGGACCTCTCCGAGCTGGGACGATCCGAGACCGCTCTGCGGACCTTCCTGCACGGCCTCCCCGGCGTGGATCAGGTGGGCGCGGAGCAGCGGGCGGCACAACTCGGCACCCGATCCATCAAGACCACCGCCAAGGCCCAGGCGATCGACCTGGCGATCCGGATGGTCGACCTGACCACGCTCGAAGGCGCCGACACCCCCGGCAAGGTGCGTGCGCTGGCCACCAAGGCCCTGCGCCCCGACCCGGCCGACCCGTCCTGTCCGCACGTCGGCGCGGTCTGCGTCTACCCCTTGATGGTCCCGTACGTGGCCGAGGTGCTGCGCGGGTCCGGCGTGCACCTGGCCAGCGTGGCGACCGCCTTCCCGTCGGGCCAGGCACCGCTGGAGGTCAAGCTCGCCGACACCCGGGCCGCGGTCGAGGCCGGCGCCGACGAGATCGACATGGTGATCAACCGGGGCGCGTTCCTGGCCGGCCGCTACAAGGAGGTCTACGACGAGATCGTGGCCACCAAGGAGGCCTGCGGGGACGCCCACCTCAAGGTGATCCTGGAGACCGGCGAGCTGGCCACGTACGACAACGTGCGGCGCGCCTCCTGGCTGGCCATGCTGGCCGGCGGCGACTTCATCAAGACCTCCACCGGCAAGGTCCCGGTCGCGGCCACCATGCCGGTGACCCTGGTGATGCTGGAGGCGGTCCGCGACTTCCGCGCCGCCACCGGGCGACAGGTCGGCGTCAAGCCGGCCGGCGGGATCAAGACCAGCAAGGACGCGATCAAGTACCTGGTCATGGTCAACGAGACCGTCGGCGCGGACTGGCTGGACCCGGACTGGTTCCGGTTCGGCGCGTCCAGCCTGCTGAACGACCTGCTGATGCAGCGCACCAAGCTGACGACCGGCGTCTACTCCGGTCCCGACTACTTCACCCTGGACTGAGCGCGATGTTCGAATACGCCCCCGCCCCCGAGTCGCGCTCGGTGGTGGACCTCAAGCCCTCGTACGGGCTCTTCGTCGACGGGCAGTTCGTCGACCCGACCGACGGCGGCAGCTTCAAGACGATCAACCCGGCCTCCGAGGAGGTGCTCGCCGAGGTCGCCGAGGCGGGCGCCCAGGACGTGGACCGGGCGGTCCGCGCCGCCCGCACGGCGTACGAGAAGGTCTGGGGCCCGATGCCGGGCCGCGACCGGGCCAAGTACCTGTTCCGGATCGCCCGGATCATCCAGGAGCGCTCCCGTGAGCTGGCCGTGCTGGAGTCGCTGGACAACGGCAAGCCGATCAAGGAGTCCCGGGACGTCGACATCCCGCTGGTCGCCGCGCACTTCTTCTACTACGCGGGCTGGGCCGACAAGCTCAACCACGCGGGCTTCGGGGCGAACCCGCAGCCGCTCGGGGTCGCCGCGCAGGTCATCCCGTGGAACTTCCCGCTGCTCATGCTGGCCTGGAAGATCGCCCCCGCCCTCGCCGCCGGCAACACGGTGGTGCTGAAGCCGGCCGAGACCACCCCGCTGACCGCGCTGCTCTTCGCCGAGATCTGCCAGCAGGCCGACCTGCCGGCCGGCGTGGTCAACATCGTCACCGGCGCCGGCGACACCGGCCGGGCGCTGGTCGAGCACCCGGGTGTGGACAAGGTCGCCTTCACCGGCTCCACCGATGTCGGCCGGGCGATCGCCCGCGCGGTCGCCGGCACCCGCAAGAAGCTCACCCTGGAGCTGGGCGGCAAGGCGGCCAACATCGTCTTCGACGACGCCCCGGTCGACCAGGCGGTCGAGGGGATCGTCAACGGCATCTTCTTCAACCAGGGGCACGTCTGCTGCGCCGGCTCCCGGCTGCTGGTGCAGGAGTCGGTCGCCGACCGGGTGCTGGAGTCGCTCAAGCGCCGGATGGCCCAGCTGCGCGTCGGTGACCCGCTGGACAAGAACACCGACATCGGCGCGATCAACTCGGCCGCCCAGCTCGCCCGGATCCGGGAGCTGTCCGAGGCCGGCTCGGCCGAGGGGGCGGAGCGCTGGTCGCCGGCCTGCGAGCTGCCCGAGCGGGGCTTCTGGTTCGCGCCGACCATCTTCACCGGGGTCACCCAGGCGCACCGGATCGCCCGCGAGGAGATCTTCGGGCCGGTGCTCTCCGTGCTGACCTTCCGCACCCCGGCCGAGGCCGTGGAGAAGGCGAACAACACGCCGTACGGGCTGTCGGCCGGGATCTGGACCGACAAGGGCTCCCGGATCCTGTGGCTGGCGGACCGGCTCCGCGCGGGTGTGGTCTGGGCCAACACGTTCAACAAGTTCGACCCCACCTCGCCGTTCGGCGGCTACAAGGAGTCGGGCTACGGTCGCGAGGGCGGCCGGCACGGGCTGGAGGCGTACCTCAATGTCTGAGCGGGTCGCGGTACGGAAGACGTACAAGCTCTTCATCGGCGGGAAGTTCCCGCGCAGCGAGTCGGGACGGTCGTACATCGTGCAGGACTCCAACGTGTCGCTGGCCTCCCGCAAGGACGCGCGGGACGCGGTCGTCGCCGCCCGGGCCGCCGTGCAGGGCTGGGCCGGGGCGACCGCGTACAACCGGGGTCAGATCCTCTACCGGGTGGCCGAGATGCTGGAGGGCCGCCGGGAGCAGTTCGTCGCGCTCGGCGCCTCGGTCGCCGAGGTCGACGCGGCGATCGACCGCTGGGTCTGGTACGCCGGCTGGTCGGACAAGCTCCCCCAGGTGTACGGGGGCGCGAACCCGGTGGCCGGGCCGTACTTCAACCTGTCGGCGCCCGAGCCGACCGGCGTGGTGGCCGTGGTGGCCCCGGCGGCGCCGGCGCTGCTCGGCCTGGTCAGCGTGATCGCCCCGGCGATCGTCACCGGCAACACGGTGGTGGTGGCCGCCTCCCCGTCGGCGCCGCTCGCGGCGGTGACCCTGGCCGAGGTGCTGGCCACCTCCGACCTGCCGGGCGGGGTGGTCAACATCCTCACCGGCCGGATCACCGAGACGGTGCCGACGCTGGCCGCGCACATGGACGTCAACGCGATCGACCTGACCGGGGTGACCGACGCCGAACTGGCGGCGGACCTGGAGGTCAAGGCGGCCGAGAACCTCAAGCGGGTGCTCCGCCCCGCCCCGGCCGACCACGACTGGTACGCCGACCCGGGCCCGGGCCGGATGACCGCCCTGCTGGAGACGAAGACGGTCTGGCACCCCAAGGGGGTGTGACGGCCTCTGGGTTTTCGGGGGAGCCCCACCCGCGCCGGGCGGTCAGGCTTGATCCCTCCGCGGGCGGGGCTCCCCCGAAAACCTGTTGTGGTCCCGGTCCGCGCCGAGGGTCGAGCTCAGGTGTACTGCCCTGGGAAGGGTCTACTACGGGGGGTAGGATTGGCGGCGTGACTCGGCTTGGCGATCTCGAACGTGCGGTGATGGACGTGCTGTGGGACACGGACCCGGGCACGTCGGACGGAGTGACCGTGCGCGAGGTGGCCGACGCCCTGGACGGGCGGGAGCTGGCCTACACCACGGTGATGACCGTGCTGGACCGGCTCGCCGGCAAGGGCATGGTGGAGCGCCAGCGGGAGGGGCGGGCCTGGCGCTACCGGCCCGCCGCCAGCCGCGAGGCGCACATCGCCCAGCTCATGCTCGACGCCCTCGACCTCGGTGGCAGCCGGGACGCCGCGCTCGTGCGCTTCGCCCGCTCGGTGACCGGCACCGAGGCGGAGGTGCTGCGCGCGGCGCTGAGCGCCGAGGCCGGGCTGACCGGCTCCGGGTCGGCCGAGCGCGAGACCGGGCTGACGGACCGGGTCGAGGACCCACGGTCCGGGCGGCCGGCGCTGGCCGACGAGGCGACGGACCGGTAGGGCGACGGCCGTGGCGTACGCCGTGCACTTCGCCGCGAGCATCCTGGCCTGCTGGCTGACCGCGCAGGTCCTGGCCGTGTCGAGGTGGACCTGGCGGGCCCCGCGGGTCGCGATCGTCTGCTGGCAGGCGGTCGGGCTGGCGCTCGGCCTCTCCGCGATGGGCCTGCCGATGGCGCTCGGCCTGCACGCCTACCGCCAGCCGACCGGGAGCGCGCTGGTCGCCCTCGCCACCGACCTGGCCCACGGCAGCCTGCCGGACGGGGTCGGGGTGGTCCACCTCGGCCTGGTCAGCGTCGGCTTCGGCATCGGCGCGGTGCTGCTCACCACGACGGTGCGCAGCGTGCACGCCACGATCCGCGCCCAGCGCCGGCACCGGGAGCTGCTCAGCCTGGTCGCCCGCCGGGACCCGACCGTGCCCGGCGCGCTGGTGCTCGACCACCCGAGCGCGGCGGCGTACTGCCTGCCGGGCATGAAGCCTCGGGTGGTGGTCAGCGCCGGCACGCTCAGCCTGCTCGACCGGGCCGAGCTGGCGGCGGTGCTGACCCACGAGCGGGCGCACGCCGAGGAGCGGCACGACCTGGTGCTGCTGCCGTTCACCGCGCTCTGCCGGGCGCTGCCCTGGTTCCAGTGGGTCCGGGAGGCGCACGAGCGGGTGGCGCTGCTGGTGGAGATGCGCGCCGACGACAAGGCCCGTGAGCTGCACGCCGAGGTGCCGCTGGCCGGGGCGCTGCGCCGGTTCGCCGCCGCCGGCCACCGGATCACCCCGGCGGGCGCGCTCGGCCTCGGCGACCGCGACCTCGACGTACGCGTGCAGCGGCTGCTGGTCGCGGACCGGCCGCCCCGGCTGCTCGGCACCACCGCGCTGACCGTCGCGACCACCCTGGTCGCGCTGCCGATCTCCCTCTTCCTGAGCTGACCGCGGCTCGCTCCGGCACCGGTCGGGTGACCACGAGTCAATGAGTAGAGAGACTACGTGTAGGGTTTCTACGACAAGCGAGCCTACCCGTGGGAGACGGCCATGGATCCCCTGCTCCTCGCCCGCCTGCAGTTCGCCACCACCACCTCGATCCACTTCCTGTTCGTGGTGGTCACGCTCGGCCTGGTGACCCTGCTGGTCGGACTGCAGACCGCCGGCTTCGTCACCGGCAAGCCGGTGTACGAGCGGCTGACCCGCTTCTGGGGCCAGCTCTATGTGATCAACTACGTGCTCGGCATCGCCACCGGCGTGGTGATGGAGTTCCAGTTCGGGCTGAACTGGAGCGGCCTGTCGCGGTACGTGGGCAACGTCTTCGGCGCGCCGCTGGCCATGGAGACGCTGGTCGCGTTCTTCCTGGAGTCCACCTTCCTCGGCATGTGGATCTTCGGCTGGCACCGGCTGCGCCGCGGCGTCCACCTCGCGCTGCTCTGGGGCGTCGCGCTCACCGCGTACGCCTCGGCCTTCTGGATCATGGTGGCCAACTCCTGGCTCCAGCACCCGGTCGGCTACGAGCTGCGCGACGGGGTGGCCCACCTCACCGACTTCGGCGCGCTGCTCACCAATCCCACCTTCGGTTTCGCGTTCGGCCACGTCGTCTCGGCGAGCCTGGTCACCGGCGGGATGCTGATGGCCGCGGTCAGCGCCTGGCACCTGATCCGGCGTACCCCGGACTTCGCGCTGTTCCGGAAGTCCCTGCGGCTCGGTCTACTCACCTTCGCGGTCGCGGTGGTCTTCCTGATCGGGTTCGGCTTCGCCCAGTTCGGCCCGGTCGGGGAGCTGCAGCCCACCAAGTTCGGCGGCGGCGTCGACCGGGACGCGCTGATCGCGGAGTGGACGGCGAAGTTCGGCCCGGGCGACTACACGCCGCCGGCGCTGGCCAACGTCGGTCTCGGCTTCATGATCCTCATCGGGATGGCGCTCTTCTTCGGCATCCTCGTGGTGCCGCTTCTCTTCCGGGACTGGATCATCCGGCTGCAGTTCCCGCTCTGGCTGATCCTGCTCGCCCTGCCGCTGCCCTTCGTCGCGGTGATCCTCGGCTGGATCGCCCGCGAGGTGGGCCGCCAGCCCTGGGCCGCGTACGGGCTGCTGCCGACCGGGCAGGCCGTCTCGCCGGTCAGTCCCGGGCTGATGCTCACCTCGCTGATCGGCTTCAGCCTGCTGCTCGGCACGCTCGCCGTCACGAACTGGGTGCTGCTGGCCCGGCACGCCGCCCGGGGCGCACACGACCCGGCCCTCGGCCGGCCACCCGCACCGGACACCGACCCCCGTCCGCATTCCGTGCTCGCCTGAGGGAGCCCGCCGTGGAACTCGCCTGGTACGCCCTGCTCGGCCTCTTCTTCGCCACCTACCTCGTCCTCGGCGGCTACGACTACGGCGTCGGGCTGCTGCTCGCCCGCGGCGCCGCCCCGGCGACGGCACCGGACGCGGCGAGCCGGAACGATCGAGCCCGCCGGGCGGCGCTCAACGCCGTCGGGCCGTTCTTCCTCGGCAACGAGGTCTGGCTGGTGGCCGCCGTCGGCATTCTCTTCGGCGCCTTCCCCGTCCTGGAGGGCGAACTTCTCTCCGGCTTCTACCCGGCCGTGCTCGGCGCGGTCGCCGGGGTGGTCCTGGTGACCGCCGGGGTCCAGCTGCGCAGCCGACCGCACGCCGGATCGGCCCGCGCCACCTGGGACCGGGCGGTGGTGGTCGGCAGCGGTCTCGCCGCCCTCGGCTGGGGCGCGCTGCTCGGCGGGCTCCTGCAGGGCCTACCGCTGCGGGTGGACGGCCACGTCGACGGGGTGGGCCACCTCTTCACCCCGTTCGTGGCCGCCGCCGCGCTGGCGATGCTGGCGCTGGTCGCCGTGCAGGGTGCGACCTTCCTCACGCTCCGACTGCCGGCCGTCGACGCCCCGTCGGCCGCCCGGCTGGCTCGCGGCCTGGTGCCGACGGCACTCGCCGCGGTCGCCACGGCCACCGTCCTGGGCCTGCTCTCCGACCGGGTACGCGCGGCCGTGGCGCGTCCGGCGTTGGCCGTACTCCTGCCGTTGGCGCTGGTCGCAGCGCTGCTGGCGGCCCGCGCGGCGCTCGGCCGCGGCCGGCCGGGGGTGGCCTTCGCGGCGACCAGCTCGGCGCTGGCGCTGCCGGTGGTGCTCGTCGGGGCGGCCCTCTGGCCCCGGGTGCTGGTCTCCACCGTCGACCCGGCCGCCTCGCTGACCGTCGCCGACGCCGCGGCGAGCGGACCCACGCTGTCCCTCCTGGCCTGGCTCGCGCTGCCGCTGCTCCCGGCCCTACTAGGCTTTCAAGCGATGTGCCGGTGGGTGTTCCGGGGACGGACCGACGGCAGGGCACCGGTGTACTGGTGAACCGCCGCCCGTTCGACCCGCGGCTGCTGCGCCGGGTCCCCGCGGCCCGGCGCGACCTCGCCGTGCTCGCGCTGCTGGGCGGGCTGACCGCGCTGCTGGTGGTGGGGCAGGCCACCGCGCTGGCGACGCTGCTGGCGACGGCGGTGGACGGACGGCTGCACCGGCCGGCGCTGGCCGGCTTCCTGGCGGCGGTCGCCGCCCGGGCGCTGGTGAGCTGGGCGCAGGGCACGGTGGCGGCGCGGGCGGCGGCGACGGTGAAGGCCGCCCTCCGCGCCGACCTGCTCGGCGCGGTCGGCCGGCACGGCCCCACCTGGGTGGCCGGCCAGCGGGCCGGGCAGCTCGCCACCCTCGCCGGGCGCGGGCTGGACGCGCTGGACGCCTACTTCACCGGCTACCTGCCGCAGCTCGTGCTGAGCGTGACCGTGCCGCTGGCCGTGCTGGCCCGGATCGTCCTCGCCGACTGGAGCTCGGCGGTCATCATCGCGCTGACCATTCCGCTCATCCCGATCTTCGGCGCGCTGCTCGGCTGGCAGGCGCAGGCCGCCACCGAGCGGCAGTGGCGGCGGCTGTCGCTGCTCGGCGGGCACTTCCTCGACATGGTGGCCGGGCTGCCCACGCTGCGCGCGTTCGGCCGGGCCCGGGCCCAGGTCGACGTGGTGCGCCGGATGGCCGACGGGCACCGCCAGGCCACCATGAAGACCCTGCGGATCGCGTTCCTCTCCGCGCTGGTCCTCGAACTGGTCGCCACCCTCTCGGTGGCGCTGGTCGCGGTGCCGGTGGGCATCCGGCTGCTCGGCGGGGGCATCACCCTCTCCACCGCGCTGCTGGTGCTGCTGCTCACCCCGGAGGCGTACCTGCCGCTGCGCGCCGCGGGCAGCCGGTTCCACGCCAGCATGGAGGGGTTGACCGCGCTGGACGAGGCGCTCACCGTCTCCGCCGCCCCGGCGGCCGCCGCGCCGGCCGCCGGGCGGCGGCCGGCCCCCGCCGGGTCCGGCGAGATCCGCTTCGAGGGCGTGACCGTCGAGTACGAGCGGACCACCGCGCTGCGGGACGTCACCCTCACCATCCGGCCCGGCGACCGGGTCGCGGTCATCGGGCCCAGCGGCGCCGGCAAGAGCACCCTGCTCGGCCTGCTGCTCGGGTTCGTCACCCCGACCGCCGGCCGGGTCACCGTCGACGGGGTCGATCTGGCCGAGGTCGACCTCGACGCCTGGCGGCGCCAGGTGGCCTGGGTGCCGCAGCGGGCCCACCTCTTCGCCGGCTCGCTGGCCGACAACATCCGCCTCGGCGCGTCCGACACCCCGGACGCGGCCCTCGCCCGCGCGGTCACCGACGCGGCGCTGGACGAGGTGGTCGCCGCCCTGCCCGACGGGCTGGCCACCCTCCTCGGCGAACGCGGGCACGGCCTGTCCAGCGGGCAGCGGCAGCGGGTGGCACTGGCCCGCGCGTTCCTCCGGGACGCCCCGCTGGTGCTCCTCGACGAGCCGACCGCCCGGCTGGACACCGCCAGCGAGGCGATCGTGCTCGCCGCCACCCGTCGGCTGGTCGCCGGGCGTACCGCGCTGCTGGTCGCGCACCGGCCGGCGCTGCTGGAGGACGCCGACCGGATCCTGCGCGTCGAGGACGGCCGGGTGACCGAGCTGAGCCGGGTGCCGGCGGGGAAGGTGGCGGGATGACCGGCGGAGCGGCCGTGCCGGAGCCCTCCGACCAGCCGGTACGGGCCGTGCCGGAGCGCCCGGACCAACCGGTACGGGCCGTACCGGGCGGGACCTCCCGGGACGGCGTGACCCCGGCCGCCCGTGATCCCGGCACACCGACCGGTGCCGAGCCCGTCCCGCCCGAGCTGGCCCCGTCCGGTGGCGACGCGCGCGGCCGCCGGGCCCGCGCCGAGCGGGTGGTGCTGCGGCTGGCGCGGCCGTACCTGAGCCGACTGCTCGGGGCCGGGCTGCTCGCCGCGGCCACCGAGTTCGCCGGGCTGGCGCTGATGGCCACTGCGACCTGGCTGCTGATGACCGCCGCCGGCCGGCCGACGCTGGACCGGTTGACCGTGGCCATCGTCGCGGTCCGGGCCCTCGCCGTCAGCCGGGGCGTGTTCCGCTACACCGAACGGCTCGCCGGGCACGACGCGGTGCTCCGCATGATCACCGATGTCCGGGCCCGGGTCTTCGCCACCCTCGCCGCCCGGCGCGACACCGCCGCCCAGCGGACCGGGGACGCGTTGAGCCGGCTCGTCTCCGACGTGGAGGCGGTGCAGGACCTGCTGCTCCGGGTGCTCGTACCGGGGGCGGCCGCCGCGCTGGTGAGCCTGCTCGCCGTCGGGGGCGCCGCGCTGATCTCGCCGCCGGCGGCCGGGGTGCTCGCCGTCGGGCTGCTGCTGGCCGGGGTGGGGCTGCCCGTGCTGGCCACCGTGCTCACCCGGCGCGCCGCCGACGAGGTGGCCCCGCTGCGCGGGGCGCTCGCCGTGGACGCGGTGGACCTGACCCACGGCGCCGCCGACCTGGCCGCCTTCGGCGCCACCGCCTCGGCGCTGGGGGCGGCCGAGGGGCGGGCCCGACGGCTCGCCCGGCTGGAACGACGGCTCGCCGCGGCCGGCTTCGCGGTCGACGCGGCCGGGGTGCTGGTCGGCGGGCTGACCGCCGCCGCCGTGGTCGTGGTGGCGATGCGCGCGGGTGTCGGCGGGGTACTGGTCGGGGTCCTGGCCGTCGGCACGCTGGCCACCGTCGAGGTCGCCCTCGCCCTGGTCGGGGCCGCCCGGCAGCGCACCCAGCTGCGGGCCGGCCTGGCCCGGGTGGCCGCCCTGCTCACCGCGCCGGCCCCGGCGCCGGCAACCGCCGAGCCGGCACCCGGCCCCGAGCCGACGGCGGCCGGGCACGACGTGCGGTTCGCCGGGGTGACCGTGCGGTACCGCGAGGGAGCGGCACCCGCCCTCGCCGGCGTCGACCTGGCCCTGCCGGCGGGTCGCCGGGTGGCTGTGGTCGGGCCGAGCGGCGCGGGCAAGAGCACCCTCGCCGCAGTGCTCACCGGCGCGGTCCGCCCCGACGCCGGACGGGTCACTCTCGACGGGGTGGACGTGTCCGCGTACCCGGCCGGGGAGCTGCCCCGCCTGGTCGGCGGGCTGCTCGCCGAGGCGTACGTCTTCCACGCCTCGGTGCGGGAGAACCTGCTGCTCGGGCGGCCGCGGGCCGACGCGGAGGAGCTGACCGCCGCCGTCCGGGCGGCCGGCCTGCTGGACTGGGTGAACGCCCAGCCCGACGGCTGGGACACCGTGGTCGGCGAGCAGGGCGGGCAGCTCTCCGGCGGGCAACGGCAGCGGCTCGCGCTGGCCCGGGCGCTACTGGCCGCCCCGGCCGTGCTGGTGCTGGACGAGCCGACCGAGGGCCTCGACCCGGCCGCCGCCGACGCCGTGCTCGCCTCGGTGCTGACCGCCACCCCGGCCGGCCACTCGGTCCTGCTGATCAGCCACCGGCTCAGCGGCCTGGCCGGGCTCGACGAGATCGTGGTGCTCGACGCCGGCCGGGTGGTGCAGCGCGGCCGGCACGACGAGCTGGTGGCGCAGCCGGGCTGGTACCGCGAGCAGTGGCAGCTCCAGGCGGCGGCCGAGCGCGGCTACCTGGCCCTGGCACCCTGAGCAGGCTCCGGGGAATCCCCGGACGCGGCCGGCCGCGCCGGATGGCAGGGTGGTGGCGTGCGGGGCGACGAGGACGTGCTCGTGGAGCAGCGGTTGGGCGAGCTGGCCGGAGGGTTGCGGGGGCCGACCCGCCTCAAGGCGGACCTGCTGACCGAGGCGCGGCACGCGTTGCTGGACGCCGTCGAGGCGTACCGGGAGGTGGGCCTGTCGCCGGCGGAGGCCGAGCGGCGGGCGGTGGCCGAGTTCGGCAGCCCTGGCCAGTTGCTCCCCGGCTACCAGGCCGAGCTGGCGGCGGGGGCCCTGCGCGGGCTGGCGCTGCGGGCGCTGGCGGTGGCGGTGGTGCTGACGGCCGGCGGCGACCTGACCTGGCGCGGGTCGAGCTGGAGTGACGGGCCACGGCCGCCCGAGGCCTATCTGCTGCTCTCCGCCTCGATGAACGCGATCTGGGCGCTGATCGCCGGGCTGGCACTGGCCGGGCTGCTGCTCGGCTTCCTGGCTGCCCGGTACGGGTCGTCCCGGCTGGCCCGGCTGGCCCGGCTGGCGGGCTTCGGGCTGTCCGGTGGCCTGGCGGGCGGGTTGCTCGCCGGCATCGCTCTGTTCGGCTGGTCGGTCAGCCTCTGGGAGGCGGCCCTCACCTGGCCACCGATGATCATCGGTGCGGTGCTGGCCGGCGCCGGCTGGTTCGCGCTCGCCCGAGCGGCCCGCCACTGGCTGCTGACCGGCTGCTGACCGGGCAGCGCAGGGGCGGCCCGCCAGCGTCCCGTCGGGCGCCCGGCCGGCACGGCGGACGCGGCCGAGTGGACGCGGTCAGGCCGGCGCGGTGGGCGGCTCGTCGGTGCCGAGGAAGCGCCCCACCGTCGCGCTGAACTCGCGCCAGCCGGCCCGCTCGCCGACGAGCGCCCGACGGCCGGCCTCGGTGAGCTGATAGGTGCGCCGTTCCCGGCCGTTGACCGTGCTCCACGAGCTCGCCACGTAGCCGGCCCGCTCCAGGCGGCGCAGCGCCGGGTAGATGGTGCCGGTGGGGAGCTCCAGGGTGCCCCCGCTACGTTCCCGGAGCGCCTCGATGATCGCGTAGCCGTGCCGGGCGCCTCGCTCCAGCACCGCGAGCAGCAGCGCGTCCAGGTGTCCGTGCAGTGCCTGGGCGTTCATACGTAGAAAGGCTACTTGTCTGCCGTCCCGGCCGCCACCGGGGTGGACTCCCGGCCCCGCCGGGTCGACCACTAGGGTATGTGCGCAGAGTCACTCGGCGGCCGGAGGCGCCGCCGGGTGGGCAAACCCGAAGCACACGGAGGTCAGCGTGGCCCGCCAGTCGCCCCAACGGCCCGACGCCGACGAGCCCGAGCTCGACGACACCACCTCGTCGGCCGCCGAAGACGAGGTCGAGGTCGAGGTCGACCGCCCCACCGCGGATCACGCGCTCTGGGAGGAGCTGCGGATCGACCCGGTGGAGATCGCCCTGCCCGCCGGCACCGGCTTCACCCTGCGGGCGTACCGGCCGGCCCGCGAGCTGACCCCGACCGACGTCGCCGAACGCGACCAGGAGGACCCGTTCCTGGCTCGCCGTCAGGTCGTCGAGGCCGAGGACGACGAGGAGGTGGTGATCCTCGACGAGGAGTTCGCCGCCCTCTCCGCCGAGGAGGAAGAGGAGGCCGAGGAGGAGCGGCCGGAGAAGCGCCGGCGCCGCGGGGCCAAGGCAGCGGACGAGGACGCGGAGGCGGACGAGGACGCCGAGGCCGCGGACGCTGAGGCCGCGGACGAGGACGAGGACGAGGCGGACGAGACCGCCGGTGACGAGGAGGTCCCGATCTTCCTCAGCCACCGCGGCAGGCTGCTGCTGTTCAAGACCCCTGAGTCGCTGGTCAGTTTCATCCGGTCCGGCGCCCCCAACGATCTGTCCCAACTGGACAGCTGGCGCGAGTTGTCCGAACGGGTGGAGCCGGCCGACATCGCCCCGCTGGACGAGGACACCTACGAGCTCGACCTCGTGGTGGAGAACCTCCGCGGCGGCCACGACGCGTGGGATCCCACGCTCCTGATCGAGGCCGGCGAGATCGCCCGTGACGTCGCGTACGCGATGCAGCTACCCGCCGTGCTGGACATGCTCTCCGCCGGGTCCAGCCTGGACGACCTGGACGAGGCCCTGCGGGCAACCGTCAACGGTGGGATCGGCGGATTCCTGGGTCGGCGCCGGCTGAAGAAAATTGGGGCACAAACCGCAAGTTTGGGTTGGCGCACCATTGTCGGCAAGATCTCTGCCGTTGTGGACTGGCGCGACTGACCCGGAGCGGGGAGCATCAGTCTCTGGCAGAGCAAGACCTGTGTCCCGGGAGGAGGACGACGCCGTGGCGCTTGTGCGCGTGTACTGCGGTCTGGCCTCGGCGGATCCGGCCGACCGGCCGGCTTCGGCCGGTTCGACGCTGACGTCCGCTGTGGTCGACGACGCAGGCCGTCTGCTGCATGTCTGCGAGATCGGCGACGACCCCGCTGGCTACGCCCAGCTGGTCGCGCTGCTCGTGGAGCGGTCGGGCGGGCCGAGCGGTGCGGCCATCGCCGCCGACAGTGACGACCACACGGTCACCTCGCTGCTCAGTGCGGCCGGTCGACCGTTGGCGATCGCGGACGACGACTCGGTCGACGACTTCGCCGAGCGCTTCGCCGACGACGACTCGCTGGAGGAGATGCAGTCCCCGCCGGCCGAGCGCCGAGCCGTCGGGCTGGCCCGCGCGTTGCAGGCCGGCGCGCTGTCCGCGGTCACCCTGCCGGCGCCCCGTGACCTCGCCGGCTACAAGCAGGTCCTCGCCGCGCACGCCGCGCTGGCCAGCGGGCGGCACTCCGCCGCAGTGGCGCTGCGCGAGGTGCTCCGCGAGCTCTACCCGGCCGCTCTCCGCGCCTATCCGGACCCGGCCGAGCCGGTCTCCCTGGCCGTGCTCGACGCGCTGCCGGAGCCGGGCATGCTCAGCGGCACGGTGGCCCGCGGGCGCGAGGTGGCGGTCGCGGCGGACGCCGTCGCCGCGCACCTGGCCGCCGAGGGCGTCGCGGACGTCGACACCATCAACGACGCGGTGACCGCGCTGCGGGTCGCCATCGCCGAGACGCCCCGGCGGGCCACCGTCAACCGGGCGCTCACCGCCGCCGTCGCCGAGACGGTACGGCAGGCGGTCTCCTCCGTCCGGGCCTGCGACGCCGGCTGCACGGCGCTGGTCGGCGCGCTCAGCGCCCGGGTCACCACGCCCGCCCCGGCACCCGGCCGCCGGGCGGCCCGCGGCGAGTCGGTCGACGAGCGCCCCGAACTCACCACCGCCGGGTCCGGCCCGCGGTCGATCCGGCCGGCCGAGCCCGAGCCGGTGGGCCGGCGTGGCCGCCCCGAGCCGGTCTCCGGGCCGGCCACGCCCGCCACCCCGCGCCCGCTGGCCCCCCCGCCGGTCGCCCCGCCACCGGTAACGCCGCCGCCCGTCGCCCCCGCACCGGTCACTCCGGCCGCGGCCGCCGGCCGGCCCACCTCGGCGCCGCCGGCGCGTCCGGAGCCGACCGGCGCGCCGATGCCGCAGCGAGCGGACGGGCCGACCAACCGGCCGGTCTCCGCGCCGCCTCCGCCACCACCCGGGATCACCCCGATCCCCCCGACCCAGCGGGGCAAGGTGCCACCGGCCGAGGCCGGTGAGCCGTTCCGCCCGACGCTCACCACCGCAGCGCTCAACAAGGCCCGTGCCGAGCGCCAGCGCACGGTCATCCCGCCGCGCCCCAAGACCACCCCGGAGCCGCCGACCAGTGGCTTCAGCGCCACCGACCTGAGCATCCCGGTGCAGCCGCCGCGACCCGAGCAGGAGACCGCTCCCCCGGGTTCCCGGGCCAACTGGCCGCTGGTCAACAACGGAGACCAGGACGACCACGCCGCCGAGGCGCCGGCCGGCTACCGGTACGGCGGCCGGAGCGTCGACGCGCCGACCGACCCCGAGAACAGCCGGGTCACCCCGCCATGGCTCGCCGACGACCTGCCCCAGGAGCCGCCAATGCTGCGGCTGGTGGAGCCGCCGCCGCTGGCCGACCGGGCGCTGCGCGACGAACTGGACCCACCGACCGACCCGGGCCTGGACACCCCGTCGCTGCGGCTGGTCGACCGGCAGGAGGCCGACCCGTCCGGCCGTCCGGCGCGCGGCCCCGAACTGCCCGGGTCGCCCGAGCGCCTCGACCACTCCAGCTCGGCGCGTCTGACGCCGCGCCGCGACCTGCAGCAGTCGCCCGCGCCGATGGAGCACCGGCCCCCGCCGGTCTCGGACGAGGGCGACGGCGATCTACTGATCTTCGCGCAGACCAAGTCCGCCTGGTTCGTCGGACACGGCGATGACGCCGACCTGGACTGGTCGAGCACCGCAGACACCGGTTGGCAGGCCGCCGAGCAGGCGGCCCGTCCGGCGGTCGGCGCGGAGACCAAGGCCGGCCTGCCGAAGCGCGTACCCCAGGCCAACCTGGTGCCGGGCTCGCCGCTGCGCGACGAGCGTCCCCTGCGGATCGTGCGGAACGCCGCCAGCCTCGCCGAGAACACCACCGGTTACTTCCGTGGGTGGCGGCGCGGTCAGGAGATCGGCGGCTTCGCGGTCGGTGGCCGCCCGGGGCGGGAGTCGGCCGGCGGCTGGGACTTCAGCCGGGACACCGGCGACCGCGACGACGAGCGGGAGTACGAATACCGTTCCGCCGGCTACCGGTCCTGATCGGAGTCGCCCCCTTCTCACCTTCGTGTTTCTGCCCACACCCGGATAATTTGACGCCGGGTCGGGCCGGCCGGGAGCATACCCGGCGGAACAGCCGGCGGCGGACGTCGCCGGCGTGGGAAGGCGACTCCAATGGCGACACCGGCATTCGACTCCCCCCTGTTGAACCGGCGGGGCGTCCTCGCCGCAGCGGCCGGCACCCTGCTGCTCGCCGCCTGCGGGGAGCAGGACCAGCGACCGGACGCGGGCCCGACCGCCAGCACCACCGCTTCCGGCCGCCACGAACTGGTGATCGGCGCCAGCCTGGAGCTGACCGGCCGGGGGGCCGCCCTGGGCGTGCTCCAGCAGCGGGCCATGGAGATCACCGTGGAGTCGCTGAACCTCGCCGGCATCCCGGTCGGCAACCTGCGGCGGACGGTGCGCCTGGAGATCCGGGACAATCGCAGCGACCCACAGGACGCCGCGCGGCAGGCCACCGAGCTGGCCCGGCGGGACCAGGTGCACGCGCTGGTCGGCGGCACCTCCGCCGAGACCTCCATGGCCATCGTCGAAGTCGCCCAGAAGCTCCAGGTGCCGTTCGTCTCGCTGGGTGCCGGGGACGACATCGTCCTGCCGCTGGCCGAACGCACGTACATCTACAAGCTCACGCCGGACGCCGGGGACGTGGCCCGCCGGATGGCCCGGCTGATCGAGTCGCAACGGCTGCGGCGGGTCGCCCTGCTGGCCGCTGACGGGCTGCACGGCGACTCCGGCGTACCGGCGGTGCGCAGCGCCCTACGGGCCGTCGACGTGGACCTGACGCGGACCGTGCGCCTGCCCGCCTCCGGGCGGAGCTTCACGGCTGCGGCGCGACAGGCCGCGGCCGGCAAGCCGGACGGCGTCATCGTCTGGGGTACCGCCCCGGACTCCGGCACCGCGGCCCAGGAGCTGCGGCGCGCCGCCCACTCGGGTCCGCTCTTCTTCGACCCGGGCGCGGTCGCCGAGGACACCCTCACCGGGCCGAACGCCACCGCCGTGGAGGGGGCGTACGCCATCCACCCGAGCTGCCTCGCCGCGAGCACGCTCACCACGACCACCACCGCCGAACTGGCCCGGCGGGACTTCACCTTCCGCTACATCCAGCGGCACGGCAGCTTCAGCGGCTTCGCCCCGTACGGCTCGGACGCGGTCCAACTGCTCGCCTCGGCGGCCCGGGCGGCGAGCAGCGTCGACCGTGGTCGGCTGCGGGCGTACCTCCAGACCCAGGTGACCGAGGGGATCGCCGGCGGGTACGCGTTCGCCCCGATCCGGCACGGCGGCATGGAGCGGGACTCGCTCGGCGTCTACGTGGTCAGCCAGCGCGCCTGGACCCGGTACTCCTGAGCTCGGCCGGCCTCCACCGCCCCGGCCGAGCCGACAGCAGCTGCCGGGCCGGGCCGCCCAGGCCACGGACAGCGACCGGTGGGATGAGCTTGACCCGCGAGTACTGCTCGACCTCGGCAATCGCCGA